>JAGTVE010000205.1 GCA_018224485.1 Thioalkalivibrio sp.
GCGGAAACGGCCATGGTCAGCCCCAAGGCGGACCCGACGGCGACGGCGCGCAACATGCCTGCGATCGATCGATGCATCCCGGATACCTCCATTCGTGAGTCGTGCCGGAAACCGGATTCAAGCCTGTTTCGCCCATCGATGGCAAATCACCGGGTTCTTCGGCCATCACACCCGTCCATCCGGGTTTGTCTGCCAAGCGGCCCGTAATCAAGTATATTCCCCAACCCCGATTTACCCTTCCGAATCTCTACCCTGGAGTTTCCGCAATGTTTTCCATCCGAATGAGCATTAACGGCTACGACCCCGAACTCTGGTCCGCGATCGAGAGCGAATCGCGCCGCCAGGAAGAACACATCGAGCTGATTGCCTCGGAAAACTACGCGAGCCCGCGGGTGCTGGAGGCGCAGGGATCGGTGCTCACCAACAAATACGCGGAGGGCTATCCCGGCAAGCGCTACTACGGTGGCTGCGAGTTCGTGGACATCGCCGAGAACCTCGCGATCGAGCGGGCCAAGAAGCTGTATGACGCCGACTACGCGAACGTCCAGCCGCACTCGGGTTCGCAGGCCAACGCGGCGGTCTACATGGCCCTGCTGGAACCCGGCGACACCGTGCTCGGCATGAGCCTCGCCCACGGCGGCCACCTGACCCATGGCTCGCGCGTCAACTTCTCCGGCAAGATCTACCACGCGGTGCAGTACGGCATCGACGACCAGGGGCTGGTCGACTACGACGAGATCGAGCGCCTCGCCCTCGAGCATCGCCCGAAGATGATCGTGGCCGGCTTCTCGGCCTACTCGCGGGTGATGGACTGGTCGCGCTTCCGGGCCATCGCGGACAAGGTCGGCGCCTACCTGCTGGTCGACATGGCCCACGTCTCCGGGCTGATCGCCGCCGGCGTCTACCCGAACCCCGTGCCGCACGCCCACGTGGTCACCTCGACCACCCACAAGACCCTGCGCGGCCCGCGCGGCGGCCTGATCCTCGCGAAGTCCAATCCGGAACTCGAGAAGAAGTTCCAGTCGCTGGTCTTCCCGGGCACCCAGGGCGGCCCGGCGATGCACGTGATCGCCGGCAAGGCGGTGGCGTTCAAGGAGGCGATGGAGCCGGAGTTCCTCGCCTACCAGGAGCAGGTGGTCGCGAACGCACGCACGATGGCCGCGACGCTGATGGAGCGCGGCTATCACGTGGTGTCGGGCGGTACCGACAACCACTTATTCCTGCTCAGCCTGATCGAACAGGGCATTACCGGCAAGGCCGCCGATGCCTCACTGGGTGCGGCCAACATCACCGTGAACAAGAACTCGGTCCCGAACGATCCGCAGTCGCCGTTCGTGACCAGCGGCATCCGCATCGGCACCCCGGCGGTGACCACCCGCGGCTTCGGCGAGACCGAGTGCAGGGACCTCGGGAACTGGATCGCGGATGTGCTCGACGACCACGAAAATCCCACCGTGATCGAGACCGTGCGGCACAAGGTGCTCGACGTCTGCGCCCGGTTCCCGGTCTACGGCACCGGCGAATAGGACCGCGCGATGCGCTGCCCGGCCTGCGGCGCCGACGACACCCGGGTGGTCGACTCGCGCGTCGCCGGCCCGGAGCAGGACCAGATCCGGCGCCGCCGCGAGTGTCAGGCCTGCGGCGCCCGCTTCACCACCTTCGAGCGCGCGGAGTTCAGCATGCCGCGGGTGGTCAAGCGCAGCGGTGAGCGGGTGGCCTTCGACGAGGAGAAGCTGCGCGGCGGGTTGCGCCTGGCGCTGCACAAGCGGCCGGTCCGCACGGACGAGGTCGAGGCCGCGATCGATCGCATCAAGCGTCGGCTGGCGGCCTACGGGCAGCGCGAGATCCGTTCCGACCGCATCGGCGAGTGGGTGATGGAGGAGTTGCGCGCGCTGGACCAGGTCGCCTATATCCGCTTCGCCTCCATCTACCTCAGCTTCGCCAATGTGCAATCCTTCCGCGATGCGATCGAACGGCTGGAGCAGGACCTGTCCCCGGAGATGCGCCGCTCCCAGCTGCGCCTGATCGGCGAGGAGGATGAGGGCGCCGCTCCCCCGGAGCCGGGGTCGTGAACGACCATGGCTTCATGGGGCGGGCGCTGCAGCTCGCCGAGCTTGGCCTGTACACCACCGATCCGAATCCCCGGGTCGGCAGCGTCGTGGTACGGGACGGGAAGATCGTGGGGGAGGGCGCCCACTGGCGGGCCGGCGAACCGCATGCCGAGATCCATGCGCTGCGGGCGGCCGGCGATCTTGTCCGGGGCGCCACCGTCTACATCACCCTCGAGCCCTGCGCCCATCATGGTCGCACGCCCCCCTGCGCCGACGCGCTGGTGGCCGCCGGGGTCGCACGGGTGGTGGTGGCGATGCAGGATCCGAATCCGCTGGTCTCTGGCCGGGGACTGGAGCGGCTGCGTGCCGAGGGCATCGCGGTCGAGAACGGGGTGCTGGAGTTCGAGGCCCGGGCGCTCAATCCGGGCTTCGTGCGCCGCATGGAGACAGGGCGTCCCTGGGTGCGGGTGAAGCTCGCCTCGAGCCTCGACGGCCGGACCGCAATGGCCTCCGGCGAGTCCAAGTGGATCACCGGTCCTGCCGCGCGGCGCGACGTGCAGCACTGGCGCGCGCGGGCCAGCGCCATCCTGACCGGTAGCGGCACGGTGCTCGCCGACGACCCGCACATGACCGTGCGCCTGTCGCCCGCGGAACTGCTCTCTGACCGCGGTATCGATCCGGCCCGCCACTCGGAGCTTAAGGGCATCCCCGCGCGCCAGCCGCTACGGGTGGTGGTGGATTCCGAGCTGCAGATGCCGCTGCAGGCGCGCCTGCTCGACGAGGGCGCGGTCCTGGTGCTGACCAGCGCGCACCGCGCGGACTCCGACAAGGCCGGGGAACTCCGCGCCCGGGGCGCCGAGGTGCTCGGCATGCCGGCGCTGGAAGAGGGCAGGCTGGAGCTGTCGCCCGTTCTGGACCTGCTCGGCGAGCGCGGGGTGAACGAGCTGCACGTGGAGGCGGGCTCCGGACTGGCCGGTGCGCTGGCCCGGCACGGCCTGGTCGACGAGTGGCTGTTCTATCTCGCCCCCTGCCTGATGGGCTCGGGCGCCCGCCCGCTGCTGGACTGGCCCCTGCAGCACATGGCGGAGCGCGCCGAACTCGACGTCTTCGCCTGCGACTGGATCGGGGACGCCCTGCGCCTGCGCGCCTACCCCCTCCCCGCCGGCACGTGCCCGTAGGGTGGGCTAAACGAAGTGTGCCCACCATGGACCCTCGCGGCCGGGATGGTGGGCCCGCTGCGCTTGGCCCACCCTACGCGGCCACCTGCCCTGGCTCGTTCGGGTCTTTCCCATGCCGGCGATGAATTGGGTATTATCGAAGGGTTTCACTCCATCACTCCGAACCTGACCGCAACCCATGTTCACAGGAATCATCGAGGCCCTTGGTACCGTCGCGGCGCTTGAGCCGCGCGGCGGCGACCTGCGACTAAAGGTGCGCGCGCCGGAAATGGATCTCGGCGATACCCGGCTCGGGGACTCCATCGCGGTAAACGGGGCGTGCCTGACCGTGACCGAGCTCAACGGCGATCGGTTTGGCGCGGACGTCAGCCGCGAGAGCCTGAGCGTGACCACCCTCGGCGATCTGAAGGTCGGCGACCGGGTGAATCTCGAACAGGCGCTGACCCTGAACACGCGCCTGGGCGGTCACCTGGTCTCCGGTCACGTGGACGGCGTGGGCGAGCTGCTCGCGATGCAGCCGGACGCCCGTTCCACCCGGGTGCAGTTCCGCGCGCCCGACGCGCTGGCCTGCTACATCGCCGCGAAGGGATCGATCACCATCGACGGTACGAGCCTGACCGTAAACGGCGTCGACGGTGCCACCTTCGACGTGAACATCATCCCCCACACCTGGGATATGACGCGCTTCTCGGTCTACCGGATCGGGAGCCGCGTGAACCTGGAGGTCGACCTGGTCGCCCGCTACCTCGAGCGCCTGGTGCTCGGCGAACGCGCCGCGCAGTCCGGTCAGTCCGGCGGCCTGTCCGAGGACTGGCTGGCGGAGCAGGGCTTTCCCAACCACACCGGCCCGCGCGACTGAGTCCGCGCGCCCCGAAGGAAACCCGCCTGATGGAATTTTCCGGTACCCGCGAGATCCTCGACGAACTGCACGCCGGGCGCATGGTGGTCATCGTCGACGACGAGGACCGGGAGAACGAGGGCGACCTGCTGATGCTGGCGTCGCACGCGCGCCCCGAGGACATCAACTTCATGGCCAAGTTCGGCCGCGGGCTGATCTGCCTCACACTGACCCGCGAGCGTTGCCGCCAGCTGGCGTTGCCGCTGATGGTCACGGATACCAACGACACGCACTCCACCAACTTCACCGTGTCCATCGAGGCGGCCGAGGGCGTGACCACCGGGATCTCGGCCTACGACCGCGCGCACACCATCCGCACCGCGGTCGCGCCGAACGCCCAGCCAAACGACATCCTGCAGCCGGGCCACGTCTTCCCGCTGATGGCCCAGCCGGGCGGGGTGCTGGTGCGGGCTGGACACACGGAGGCAGGCTGCGACCTCGCGCGCCTGGCCGGGGCCGAGCCGGCAGCGGTGATCGTGGAGATCCTGAACGAGGACGGCAGCATGGCGCGCCGGCCGGATCTCGAGCGCTTCTGTGCCGAGCACGGGCTGAAGATGGGCACCATCGAGGACCTGATCCGCTACCGCATCGAGAACGAGAAGACGGTGCGCCGGGCCGCCGAGGTGGATCTTCCGACCGCGCACGGAACCTTCCGCCTGATCGCCTTCCAGGACGAGGTGGACCACGGTCTGCACTTCGCGCTGGTCAAGGGGCAGCCGAAGCCGGCCGAGCCGACCCTGGTACGCGTGCACCTGGAGCAGACGATCTGCGACACGCTCGGCTTCGCCGGCCCCGACTGCGGCTGGCCGCTGGACGACGCGCTGCGGCGCATCGACGAGGCCGGCTCCGGGGTGGCGGTGGTGCTGCGCAAGCCCGAGCCCGCCGACACCATGATCCGGCGCCTGCACGATCTGGCCGCCGGCCACGCGGACCTGCGACCGCCGGTGCAGACCTCCGCCGAGTGGCGCATGTACGGCATCGGCGCGCAGATCCTGGCCGATGTCGGCGTCGGCAAGATGCGCCTGCTCTCCGCCCCCAAGCGCTTCCACGGCCTTGGCGGCTTCGGGCTTGAGGTCGTCGACTACGTGCAGAACCCCGCCTGAAACCCTCGTGGGAGCGGCCTTCGGCCGCGATCGCCCCTGCCGCCGCATCGCGGCCAGAGGCCGCTCCTACGACACCTGCGGTGGGTGGCGAGAGCTCCCCGACCCCGTAGGAGCGGCCTTCGGCCGCGATCGCCCCTGCCGCCGCATCGCGGCCATAGGCCGCTCGTACAGGACTGATGGTGGGCACGGCCTGCGGCCTTTGCCCACCCTACGAGGGCGTTGCCGGCCACGGGTGGCTTATCCCGGTGCTACAATAACGGGCTTCGCCGGGCCGAGGCTCCGGCGCCGGACCCGAACCCCGAAGGATGCCCCCATGGACAAGATCAAGACCCTCGAAGGGCGCTTCACCGCCGCGGGCGAGGCCCGCTACGGCATCGTGCTGGCCCGCTTCAACAGCCTGATCGTCGAACGTCTGCTGGAAGGGGCCGTCGACACCCTGCGCCGCCACGGCGTCTCCGACGACAACATGACCGTCGCTCGCGTGCCCGGGGCGTACGAGCTGCCGCTGGCGACCCAGTCGATGGCGCGCTCCGGCCAGTTCGAGGCGGTGATCGCGCTCGGTTGCGTGATCCGGGGTTCCACGCCCCACTTCGACTACGTGGCGGGCGAGGCGGCCAAGGGTCTTGCGATGGTCTCCCTCGCCGAGAGCCTGCCGGTGAGCTTCGGCGTGCTCACGACCGATTCCATCGAACAGGCGATCGAGCGCGCCGGGACCAAGGCGGGCAACAAGGGCGTGGACGCCGCGATGAGCGCGATCGAGATGGTCAGCTTCATGGCCCAGATGAAGCCCGCGGACTGACGGATTCGCCGCATTGAGCCGACAGGAACAGCACAGGCAGATCCACGCCCGCCAGCTCGCACGCCGCCGGGCAATGCAGGCGCTGTATTCCTGGCAACTGACCCGCGATCATCCGAAGAACATCCTCGCCTCCTTCCGCGAAGACGAGGAGCACGCAAACGCGGACGCGGAGTACTTTCGGGAGATCCTGATGGGCGTGACCTCGAAGGTCGCCGCATTCGACGAGATGCTCGCCCCCGTGGTGGGGCGCCCACTGGAGCAGCTCGACCCGATCGAGCACGCGCTGCTCTGGGTGGGCACCTGGGAACTCTCCGAGCGCCTCGACGTGCCCTACCGCGTGGTGATCAACGAGGCGGTCGGAATGGCGAAGAAGTACGGGGCCGAGCAGTCGCACCGGTTCATCAACGGCGTGCTCGACACCCTCGCCCGGCAGCTGCGCAGTGCAGAACGCGCCGCCCCCCGGCGCACCTCCGGCTGAGTCCGGCCTTTCGGTCCCGGCCGATGAGCAGCAGCCCAGCTTCCCTAGTCCCCCGCCACCCTCGAAGCCCCCCCGATGTCGTAGGAGCGGCTTCCAGCCGCGATCTCCCGGCGCCGCATCGCGGCTGGAAGCCGCTCCCACGACATGTGAGGGCTGTGTCATGCCGCGGCCTTGTAGGAGCGGCCTCTGGCCGCGATCTCCCAGCGCCCGATCGCGGCTGGAAGCCGCTCCCACGGCACGCGGGGGCCGTGTGCTGCCGCGGCCTTGTAGGAGCGCGCCTCGCGCGCGAACAGGCGTGTCTACGGAGTCTTCGTGACGTGACACCCAGTACCTGACATGACCCAATCCAATCGCGTAACCCCCGCTATGGCCGACGCCCCGCTGTCCGAATTCACCCTGATCGACCGCTTCTTCTCCGGCCGTGACCGGGGTCCCGGCGTCGTGCTGGGTGTTGGCGACGACTGCACGCTGTTGTCGCCGCGCCCTGGCCATGAACTCGCGGTGAGCGTGGACACGATGGTCTGCGGCACCCACTTCTTTACGGATCAGCCCGCCGCGGCCGTCGGCCACAAGGCCCTCGCCGCCGCGCTCAGCGACCTTGCCGCGATGGGCGCGGAGCCGCTGGGGGCGCTGCTGGCGATCACCCTGCCGACGGCCGACGAGGCATGGCTGAAGGCCTTCGCCGAGGGCATGGGCGCGCTGGCGGAACGGCTGCGGGTGCCCCTGATTGGCGGCGACACCACGCGCGGTCCGCTGGCAGTGAGCGTCACGGTGATCGGCCAGGTGCCGGCGGGCTCCGCGCTGCGGCGCACCGGGGCGGAGCCAGGCAGTCTGGTGGTCGTGAGCGGCTGCCTCGGGGGCGCCCTCGTGGGTCTGCAGGCCGAGCAGGAACGACGCGAGACCGGGGGCGAGCCGCCCGCCCTGCAGGACCCGGCGCTCCGGCGATTCTTCCTCCCGGAGCCCCGGATCGCGCTGGGACGGGCCCTGCGCGGGCGGACCCGAACCGCGATCGATCTGTCCGACGGGCTGCTGGCGGACC
>JAGTVE010000206.1 GCA_018224485.1 Thioalkalivibrio sp.
CACAGCACTTCAGGAGACCGGGCCCGGCGCGGAATGCTCAGCGATTCTCCGTTTCCAGGCGCTCCTGGACCCGCTCGAGGACCTCGGCACTGATCCGGCGCACGACCGGACCGGCGACGCGCCCGACGGTCTTGTCGAGCAGGCGGCTGTTCAGCGTGTAGTCGATCACCAGGCGCAGGTCGGTGCCGCCCCTGGCTGGCGTCAGCCGGTAGCGGCCGGTATTCGCGATGCCGGTGACGGCCTTCCACGCGAGGCGCTCGGGCTCCTCGCTCTGAATGATCTCGATGACCCACTGGTAGCGCACCCCGCCCACCCGGACGGTCCACTGATAGCGCTCGCCGCCCAGCGGGGTGACGCTCTCCACGGTGCGTGTGTACCGGGGAAAGTCTTCCACGTTGCGCAGCAGCCTGAAGACCGTGTGCGGGTCTGCAGGCAGGTGAGCCTGGGTTTCGATCGACGGCATCAGCGATGCTCCCTGGGGCAGCCCCCTCTTTCGGCCCGGATCCCGGAGCACCGCAACGGCGTGCCGTCCTCACGCCCGGGCATTGAACTCTGGCGACCCCGGTTGGATACTGTGCGCCGCAACACCATCAAGGTATCCGGGGGACAGGATGGACGATAACGACAACTACACGGACCTGCGCGACACTCGGCTGACCGCGGGGCTCTCCGATGAGCAGGTCAAGCGGCTGGCGGGCATCACGTACTGCCGCAAGCTTAACGATAACGACAAGCTTTTTCAGGAGGGCGAGATCGACGACGCCCTGTGCGTGATCACCTCGGGCAAGCTGGCCGTGACCCGCAACGTCGGCGGCGGTCAGGAGGTTACGCTGCACATCCTGCAGGCCGGGGACCTGGCCGGCGAGATGGGCTTCGTCGGCGGACGTCCGCACAGCGCGTCCCTGCGCGCCATCGGCAGCCCGACGGTGTGCACCTTCAACCGCAAGGACTTCGAGTCGCTGATCGGATCCGATCCCTGGCTGGTGTACCAGGTGATGAAGAACATCGTGCAGGTCGGGCATAACATCCTGCACCGCATGAATGCCCAGTTCGTCGAGATGTCCAACTATATCTCCCATCAGCACGGACGATACTGAGCCGGCGTCACCGGATCAGCCGTCCGATCCTGCGCCGCCGTTACGGGAACCTGCCAGTGCCTCGGCGCGACGGGCAATCGCCCGGGTCATGCCTGCGAAGATGAACAGGTGGGCGGGGACCAGGGCATACCAGTAGAGCAATCCCCAGACGCCTGCCGGGTGCCAGTAGGCGGTGGCGCGGATGCGCGTGGCGTCACCCTCGGGTACCAACTCGAACTCCAGCACGCCCGAGCCCGGCGCACGCATGCCAAAGAACAGCGTCAAGCGCCGCCCGGGTTCCATTGCGATCACGCGCCAGGAATCCACGGTGTCGCCAACCCGCAGCTCCTCGGGGTCTCGCCTGCCGTAACTTAGCCCCGGTCCGCCGACCATCCAGTCGAGGATCTCGCGTATCTTCCACAGCGTGTTCATGTAGAAGTACCGATTGGCGCCGCCGATCGAGCTGACCACCTTCCAAACATCCGCAACCGGGGCCTTTGCAACGGCCTCGCCGCTGGCCCGCTTGGCGTAGTAGGCGTAGTCAGGCCGGTAGTCCCGGAATGCAAAGGCCCCCTCGGTCCAGCGCGCGGCGATCTCGTGCCGGCGTTCCGCCTCGAAGGCCGCGCGCACAGCGGCGCGAAAGTCCAGCAGCTCCTGCGGCATCAGCCGATGGATCTCCTCGTTGTCGGCGATGAAATCCTGGCGCATGCCCTCGATCAGCGCGCGGGCGACCGGGGTGGGGACGGCGGTAACGAAGCGCAGCCAGTAGGAGGACAGACGGGGCGTGAGCAGCGGCACCGGGATGATGCGGGGCGGCCGTCTGCCAGCCTCCTCGGCCAGTATCCGCATCATCTCCGCATAGGTCAGGTGCTCGGGCCCGGCGGCATCGAGGATTCTGCCCCCGGTGGCCGGCACCTCCGGCGCCCGCACCAGGTAGTCCATCAGGTTCTCCAGTGCGATGGGCGGGGATTTCGCGCGGACCCAGCGCGGGGTGATCATCACGGGCAGATGGAACACCAGATCGCGCATCACCTCGAAGGCGGCGGATCCCGGCCCCACGATGATGCCGGCGCGAATTTCGGTTACCGGCACGGAGCCCTCGCGGAGCAGGTCGCCGGTGCGCTCGCGGGAGACGATGTGCTCCGTGTCGGCGGAGGGCGGCACCAGCCCGCCCAGGTATACGATGCGGCGCACGCCTGCGGCGGCCGCGGCGGTGGCGAAGTTGGCGGCGGCCTCCAGGTCGATTCGCCCGAAGTTTCGCCCGGCGGCCATCGAGTGCACCAGGTAGTACGCCGTATCGACATCACGCAACGCGGCGCCCAGGGTCTCCGGCTTGAGGGCATCGGCGGCAACCCGTTCGACCCCGGCCCATTCACGGGCCTCGAGGACCTCCGGTGAGCGCGCCGCCGCCCGGACGCTTACGCCTGCGGCGATCAGGCGCGGCACCAGGTGAGTCCCGATGTATCCGCTGGCGCCGAAGACCAGCCGCAGCTTGCTGTCGGGCGCGTCGGTCACCGCATCGGGCTGGAAGTGCGTGCTCATCGTACCAATCCTCGGGGAGGGGAGAGCCGGGGACAGGATCCGCCATGGCGGGATCGTCGTCCAGAACGCTCACGGACTCTACCGTGCGGCCTCCCGCTCACAGGAGGATGTTGCCGTAACGGACGGCCAGCCACAGTGCAAAGAGCAGGGAGAACATCGCGGTCCAGCCGAGCAGGGGATTCAGCGCTAGGCCGTCCCGGATGGCGGCCTCGCGGCTCAGCACCACGGCCCCGACGAGCAGGGCGACCCAGGGCAGCCAGGTCCAGCCCGGCTGCCCGCCGGGCGGGGCGAACAGAACCGGGACCACGAGCAGACCGGTGAACAGCAACCGGGTGTTGCGCGGGCCGATCCGGACCGCCAGCGTATGTTTCCCGGCTCGCGCATCGCCCTGGCGGTCGCGCAGATTGTTCACCACCAAGATAGCAGCGACCGGGAGACCGACCAGCGCCGAGGCCAGGATGGCGTCGAGGCCGATCGGACTGCGGTGGGCAAGCATGCTGCCCAGGACTGCCACTGGCCCGAAGAACAGCCAGACGGCAACCTCTCCCAGCGCGCGATTCGCGTAGGGGCGGCGTCCGCCGCTGTACCCGAGCACCGCGAGCACCGCGAGCGCCCCGAGCAGCCAAAGCAGCCAGTGGCCGAACAGGATCAGCCACAGGCCGGTGGCCACCGCCACCCCGAGTGCGAGGATCAGGCCGAGGCGGAGCTGCCCGACGTTCAGCAGCCCGCTCTGCAAAGCGCGCGTGGGTCCAAGGCGATCCGCCTGGTCCACGCCGGAGAGGCCGTCGAAGAGATCGTTCGCCAGGTTCACCGCGATCTGAAGCGCGAGGGCACAGATCACGCACAGGGTCGCGGTGATCCAGGAGAAATGGCCCTCGACCACCAGGACCTGTCCCAGCAGGACCGGCCCCACCGCGGCGGGCAGGGTTCGCGGGCGTACCGTCTGCGACCAGACCTGAAGGGAATTCAAGGTAGATGCATCCTCGGTATCCTGTACCCCAACAACCTTGCCGGAACGAGGCACCCGGGTCACGTGCCACGTCGTCCCCGGATCCCGAGCAGGGAAGTGTGCTGATGGGGGTAAGTGGCTGCTATCCTTCGGTCTGAGCCGCAAGGGCATCCACACGGCGACGAAGGCCCTGTTGTCCCCTGCGGCGGCAGGATAGCATCCGCGACCCCCCTTCATGCGGGTCTGACGGACCTGGCGCAATCGTGATGACAAGGGAGCGAAATGGCGGGGGAGTGGTTGCCGCAGGCGGTGTTGCCCTGGATTCTGGCGGGCGTGATGCTGGCGATGGGCCTGAGTCTCACGGCCCAGGACTTCACGCGTGTTCTTCGACACCCCCGCAGGGTGGCGCTGGGTCTCGGATTGCAAATGCTCGCGCTGCCGATGCTTGCCTGGATCCTGGTCCTGCTGCTGCCGTTGCCACCAATGGCGGCCGCGGGTCTCCTGTTGGTGGCACTGGTGCCTGGTGGGGCCACCTCGAACATGTTCAGTTACCTGGTGCAGGGAGATCTCGCCCTCTCGGTCAGCCTGACCGCGATCGCGGCGATGCTGGTGCCGTTCACACTGCCACTGATCATGGGCTGGAATTTCCAGCTGCTGGGCCTTGCCGCGGAGGGCTTTTCGCTTCCTTACTGGAGTACCGTGGGGCAGCTTCTGCTGGTGACGGTGGTTCCGGTGACCCTGGGGATGGCACTGCGTCGGTGGCTGGGTGACCGCACCGCTCAGGCGTGGCTTCCCGTGGTGAAGGTCTTTACTGGCGTGGCGATGGTCAGCATCGTGGTGGCGCTCTTCGTTGCCTACCATCAGCGCCTGCCGGCACTGGTCAGCCTGGAGACGCTGGCCGTGCTGCTGCTGTGCATGTCGGCGATGGCGATGGGCTACCGGGTATCGCGGCAGTTCGGACTCCCTCGCGAGAGCTCGCGCGCGATTACGGTGGAGGTCGGGGTTCAGAACGCCGGGGTGGCGATGATGGTGGCCTTTGCGATCCTGCAACTGCCGGCACTGGGCCTCCTGCCACTGCTTTACGGCCTGCTGATGAATGTCCCCGTCTTTCTGTGGGTGTTCTATTGCCTGTGGCGCGACCGGCAACTGATGGCAGTCGCGGAGCGCTCCTGAGGCGGTTCGATTCGGCGTCGGGGCGGGGCTAGTGCGAGCGGCCTCCGGCCGCGATGGGCTGGCACGTGTGTGATCGCGGCTGGAAGCCGCTCCTACGGGGTAACGATAAAAAAGGCCGGGGGATCTCTCCCCCAGCCCCATGCTGGCCTTTAGGGCCAGAAAGCCGGAAGCACGTGCAGTGCTTCCGGAGGTTTGGTCAGCTGACCTTGACCGTCACGCCCGGCTTCCCGTCCGGTCCGACCATGTGCACCGCGCAGGCGAGGCAGGGGTCGAAGCTGTGGATGGTGCGCAGGATCTCCAGGGGCTGCCCGTCAACCGCCAGCTGGTGGTTGTCCATCAGGGCGGCCTCGTAGGGACCCGGCTGGCCCTCGGAGTCACGCGGCCCGGCGTTCCAGGTGCTCGGCACGACCGCCTGGTAGTTGCTCAGCTTGCCGTTGTCGATCACCGAGTAGTGGGTCAGTGCGCCGCGGGGGGCCTCCATGTAACCCACGCCCTTGGCGTGATCCGGCCAGCTCCTCGGGTTCCAGAGCTCCTCGTTGAAGGTACGCAGATCGCCGCTCTTCAGGTTGGCCACGAAGTTGTCGTACCAGACCATCATGTTGTCGGCGATGATCTTCGACTCGAGTGTGCGGGCCGCGGTGCGTCCCATGGTCGAGAACATCGCCGTCACCGGCAGGTCCAGCTGCGTCAACGCCATCGTGGCCAGCTCCCGTGTCGGTTCGTGACCGCTGGCATAGAGCATCAGCACTCGGGCGAGGGGGCCGACCTCCATCGGGCGTCCGCGCCAGCGCGGGGACTTCATCCAGGAGTAATCCTTCTCCACGTCGAGATGCGAATACGGCGGCTTCGGGCCCGTGTAGTTCAGCTTGGTCTCGCCGGCGTGCGGGTGCAGGCCCTCGTCCTTGCCAGCCTCATAGTCGTACCAGGAATGGGAGATGAACTCCTGCACCTGTTCCGGATCTTTCAGGTCCAGCGGGTGGATCGTCGACAGGTCGCGGTCCAGGATCACGCCTGACGGGATCAGGTAGTCGGACACGTCGCCGTATCCGGATGCCGGAAAGTCGCCGCAGGTCAGGAAGTTGCCTACGCCCTCGCCGCGCTCGAACCAGTCCTTGTAGAAGCTGGCGATGGCAAGGGTGTCGGGCAGGTAGACCTGTTCGACGAACTCCTGCATCTGCAGGATCGCGTCGCGCACGATGGCCAGACCGGTGTCGTTCAGTGTGGTCTGGCCTCCGCCGTCCGGGCCGCCGCTGAACGCGGTGGGGGCGCCGCCCACGACGAAGTTCGGATGCGGGTTCTTGCCGCCGAACACCGCGTGCAGTTTGGCCACGTCGCGCTGCCAGGTGAGGGCGTCGAGGTAATGCGCCACCGCCATCAGGTTGGCCTCCGCGGGCAGCTTGTACTCGGGGTGGCCCCAGTAGCCGTTCGCGAAGATTCCGAGCTGACCGGACTCGACCAGGTTCTTCACCTTCTTCTGCACGTCCGAGAAGTATCCGGG
>JAGTVE010000207.1 GCA_018224485.1 Thioalkalivibrio sp.
CCGAGGCCATCGAGTCCGTGCTCGGGTACATCGCCGAGCCCGAGCTGATCCACCGCGACAACATGGTGCTGATCTGAGCGGCGGCGAGCCGCCGCACTCCATAGAAAAGGCCCGCCGGGGTTTGGCGAGCCTTTTCAGTTCGGGGCTGCGCGGTCGCCCGCGCGGGCAGGCCTCAGGCCTGACCCATCTCCCGGATGCGGGCGTTCAGGCGACTCTTGTGACGGGCGGCCTTGTTGCGGTGGATCAGGCCCTTGCCGGACGTCGAATCGATCACCGGCACCGCGTTGCGGTACGCCGCGGTGGCGGCTTCCTGGTCGCCGGCGCGGATCGCCTTCAGCACCGTCTTCACCGAGGTGCGGAAGCGCGAGCGGAGCGCCATGTTGTGGGCGCGATTCTTGACGGCCTGTCGGGCGCGCTTGCGGGCTGATGCGATGTTCGCCAAGGCGGGTTCCTCTTGAATACCATGTGAAGCGTCGGAAAGGGCGTGAAAGCTACACGGAAGCGGCCTATGCGTCAAGCCTGTGTGGCTTGTGCGCCCCCTCCCCGGCCCTCCCCGCAAGCGGGGGAGGGAGCACTGATCGGTGCTGTGGCATGTGGCGCGAATGCGCCGGGAGCACCCGGGACGGAAACGGATTGAAACGGAAGGCTTGCGCGTCCCGTATCCTAAGCAGGTCGGGTGGGCCCTCGCAGGGACTGCGGCTGTGGGCCCCTCCGTTCCGAGCCGAATTCCACAGACAGGAGATCAAGATGAACCGTACTGGCAATCCGGGCTTTTCCATGACCTCGTTCGGTACGCTGGCGCTGATGGGCATGGCGCTGATCGCCGCACTGATGCTGGCGGCACCGAAGGCGGTCGGGGCGGCGGAGGCGCGTGTGGTCTACCACGCGGACTTCGCCGATCCGCGGCGCTTCTCGTCGATGCTGACGAGCATCAACAACATGGTGATGCACTACGACAACGAGTTCATGGACTACGACGTCCGCATCGTGTTCGTCGCCCACGGAATCCGCTTCGTCACGGACGACGCGCTGACCGGCACGCCCTTCGAGGAAGACGATCGCCTCCGCGAGGAGCGTGAGACACTGCGCGGGCGCCTGCTCTCCCTGAACAATCTGCACAACGTGAGGCTGGAGCTGTGCGAGGTCACCCGGGAGGCGATCCGGCTGTCCGCGGACAAAGTCTACGATGCGGTGGAATTCGTCCCGTCCGGCGTGGTCCGCATCGCGGAACTGCAGAACGACGAGGACTTCGCCTACGTCAAGGTCGAATAGCCGAAAGCCGCCTGCCGGCGTCCACTCCCCCCTGACATGCGGCCCGCCCTGCGCGGGCCCCACCTCCCCGGCGGCCGTCGGCTGCCGCGGCGAGTTGCGTTTGCTTCGCCAATCGCGCCCGGTACCCTACACTTTCCCGTTTCCCGGGATACAGGCCGGCCGTGAATCGCATCTTTCGCTCCACCGCCATCGTCAGCGGCATGACCCTGATCTCCAGGGTGCTCGGCTATCTGCGCGACATGGTGCTGGCGGTGACCTTCGGCGCCAGTGCCAATACCGACGCCTTCTTCGTCGCGTTCCGGATCCCGAATTTCTTCCGCCGCCTGTTTGCCGAGGGGGCATTCTCCCAGGCCTTCGTGCCGATCTTCGCGGAGTACCGGGAGAGGCATGGACGCGTCGCGCTGCGCGATCTGCTGGATCACACCGCGGGCACGATGCTTGCTGTGCTGACGCTGGTGACCGTCCTCGGGGTCCTGGCCGCGCCATGGCTGATCTGGGTCTTCGCACCCGGGCTTGCGCAGGCCGGGGGGCGGCAGGAGCTCGCGGCGCAGATGCTGCGCATCACCTTTCCCTACCTTCTGTTCATCTCCCTGACGGCGATGGCGGCCGGGATCCTGAACAGCATCGGGCGCTTTGCGGTGCCGGCCTTCACGCCGGTGTTTCTGAATCTTGCCCTGATCGCGGCGGCACTGTGGGCTGCGCCGCTGTTTCCGGAGCCGATCGTGGCGCTGGCCTGGGGCGTGTTCGCGGCGGGGATCCTGCAGCTGGTCTTCCAGGTCCCGTTCCTGATGCGCGCGGGACTGCTGCCACGACCCCGCCTGCGCCGGGCGCATGCCGGAGTGCGCAGGATCGTGCACCTGATGCTTCCCGCGATCCTCGGGACCTCCGTGGTGCAGGTCAACCTGCTGGTCGATACCCTGATCGCATCCTTCCTGGTTGCGGGCTCGATCTCCTGGCTCTACTTCGGGGATCGCTTCGTCGAGTTGCCGCTGGCGCTGTTCGGGATCGCGATCGCTACCGTGATCCTGCCGCGACTGTCCGGGGAACACTCGCGTGCCGACCAGGCCGCCTTCGCCCGGACCCTGGACTGGGCCCTGCGCCTCTCGTTGCTGGTGGCCCTGCCGGCAGCCGCCGGCCTGATCGTGCTCGCGGTGCCGATCCTCGCGACGCTGATCCAGTACAACGCCTTCACCGAACATGACACCCGGATGGCCGCGATGGCGCTGGCGGCCTACGGCCTCGGGCTGCCCGCCTTCATCCTGATCAAGGTGCTGGCACCGGGTTTCTTCGCGCGTCAGGACACGAAGACGCCGGTGAAGATCGCGGTGATCGCGATGCTTGCGAACATGGTCCTGAATCTGCTGTTCGTGCTGCCCTGGTACCTGTCCGGGGTGCCCGGGGCCCATGCCGGCCTGGCGCTCGCGACCTCGGCGTCGGCCTACCTCAATGCCGGCCTTCTTTACCGCGGCCTGCGACGGGAGGGGATCTACCAGCCAGGTCCGCGGCTGCCGCAGTTCCGGATCGGCCTGTGGTCGGCGCTGGCGGTGATGATCGCGCTGCTGGTGCTGCTGGCCCCGGAGTGGGGCCAGTGGTCGGAATGGGCGGCGGGGCAGCGCGCGCCCGCGTTGTTCGGACTGGTCGCCGTCGGTGCCGCGGCCTTCCTCGGAACGCTGTGGCTCGCCGGCCTGCGCCCGCGCCAGTTCCTGCTTCGCGATACACGCTGACGCTGCCGACTGGCCTTAAGGCTGCTCCGGCAGGGGCCGGTTGCCGTTCCTGCGCCCGGGAGCCGGCGTTGTTCCGGGGATCCGCCCGCGGGACGCCCTGCCGGGTGTGGTCTTGGCGGACGCGGGGTATAATTCACGCTTTTGCGCGGACCTGACACCATGCGGCTGTTGCGCGGCGTGGACCATCGCAAGCCGGTGTTTTCGGAGGCGGCGGTCACCATCGGGAATTTCGACGGCTTCCATCGCGGTCACCAGGCGGTGGTGGCGCGTCTGCTCGCGGCCGCCGCGGAGTTGCGCACGACCTCCGTGCTGATCACCTTCGAGCCCCTGCCGCTGGAGTTCTTTGCACCCCAGCGGGCGCCGGGGCGGTTGCAGCGGCTTCGCGATCGGATCGATTTCCTGCGCACCACGGGGCTGGACGCGGTCTGGCTGATGCGTTTCGGGAGGTCGCTGGCGAACATCTCCGCGGAGGACTTCGTGGAGGGTGTGCTGCACCGGAACCTTGGCGCGCGCCATGTGCTGGTGGGTGACGATTTCCGCTTCGGAAAGGGTCGCGGCGGCGATTATGCGCTGCTCGAGCGCATGGGCGCGGATCTCGGTTTCAGCGTCGCGTCGACCCCGACATTGTCCGACGCAGAGGGCAGGATCAGCAGCACCCGCGTCCGCGCGGCCGCGCAGGCCGGCGACTTCGACCGGGCAGAGCACCTGCTCGGACGCCGCTACGGGATCTGCGGACGCGTCTCCCACGGCGACAAGCGGGGGCGACTGATCGGTTTTCCGACGGCCAACGTGCGGCTCGGTCCGCAGCCGATGGCCCTGCGCGGCGTCTTCGCGGGCTGGCTGTTCAGCCGGGATGGCGAGGTCTTTCCGTCCGTGACCAACATTGGCTGGCGTCCGACCGTCGCCGGCACCGAGCAGCGGCTCGAGGCCCACGTGCTGGACGCATCGCCACAGCTTTACGGCAAGCTGGTTCGGTTCGAACCGCTGGCCAGTATCCGCGGCGAACAGCGCTTCGAATCCCTGGATGCGCTGAAGGCGCAGATCGCGCGCGACGTCGATGCGGCCCGGGCCGTGTTCGCCAATCCATCCCTGCAGCAGCCGGCCTGACCGGCGCACCGGAATCCCCATGGCAAGAAAACCGGCCCCGCCGAATCCCTACAAGGACACGTTGAACCTCCCGGAGACCGCATTCCCGATGCGGGCGAACCTCGCGACGCGGGAGCCGCAGTGGCTGGACGAGTGGACGGCCGCCGGCCACTACGCCCGCCTGCGCGAGCACTGCGCCGGACGTCCCCGATTCGTGCTGGCGGACGGCCCCCCCTACGCGAACGGCTCCATCCATGTCGGGCACGCGGTGAACAAGATCCTGAAGGACTTCATCACCCGAAGCCGGACGCTGTCGGGTTTCGACGCCCCCCTGGTTCCTGGCTGGGACTGTCACGGTCTGCCGATCGAACTGAAGGTCGAGCAGAACCTCGGCAAGGCGGGCAGGGACGTGGATCCCGCGGCCTTCCGGTCCGCCTGCCGCACCTACGCGGCGGAACAGGTGGCCGGCCAGAGCGCGGACTTCCAGCGTCTCGGCGTGCTGGCCGACTGGGATCGTCCCTATCTGACGATGGACTACCGCATCGAGGCGGACATCATCCGCGCGTTCGGGCGCATCATGGAACGCGGGCACGTGCAGATGGGCGAGAAGCCGGTGCACTGGTGCGTGGACTGCGGATCGGCGCTGGCCGAGGCCGAGGTGGAGTACGAGGAGAAGATCTCGCTGGCGATCGATGTGCGTTTTCCGGTCAGCGACGAGATCGACCTGCTGCGGCGGATGGACCTCCACGGGGATTCGCAGGGGCCGGTGAGCGTGGTGATCTGGACCACCACCGCATGGACGCTGCCGGCGAACCAGGCGGTGGCGCTGAACCCGGCGCTGACCTACGTGCTGGTCCAGTTCGAGCACGAGCGTCTGCTGCTGGCGGAGGAGCTGCTGGATGCCTGCCGCGAGCGCTACCAGCTCGGTGATGGAACGATCGTCGGGCGGGCCGAGGGGAACAGCCTGGAAGGCCTGGTCCTGCGCCATCCCTTCATGGAGCGTGACGTGCCGGTGATCCTCGGCGACCACGTGACTACAGAATCGGGCACCGGTTGCGTGCATACCGCACCCGGGCATGGTCAGGACGACTACGTGGTGGGCCAGCGTTACGGCCTGCCCGTCGACAATCCCGTGGGACCGGATGGCCGTTTCCTTCCGGGCACCCCCTTCTTCGCCGGCGAGAACGTGCACCAGGCGAATGCCCACGTGGTCGAGGTGCTGCGCGAATGCGGCAGCCTGGTGGTGGTGGAGAAGTTCCACCACAGCTACCCGCACTGCTGGCGGCACAAGACGCCGACCATCTTCCGGGCCACCCCGCAGTGGTTCATCAGCATGGACCGTGCGGGCCTGCGCCAGGATGCGCTGCGCGCGATCGGAAACACGCGGTGGCTTCCGGACTGGGGCGAGGCGCGAATCCGCGGGATGGTGGAAAACCGCCCGGACTGGTGCATCTCCCGCCAACGCAACTGGGGCGTCCCGATTCCGCTGTTCGTGCACCGGGAATCCGGGCGCCTCCACCCACGCACGCCGGAGCTGCTGGAGGAGGTTGCCCAGCGGGTGGAGCAGGAGGGCGTCGAGGCCTGGTTTGCGCTCGATCCGAAGGCGCTGCTCGGTCACGAGGAGGCGGAACGCTACCTGAAGCTCGGGGACACGCTGGACGTCTGGTTCGATTCCGGGGTCACCCACTTCACGGTCACCGGGATGCGGCCGGAGCTCGGCCTGCCGGCGGATCTCTATCTGGAGGGTTCCGACCAGCACCGTGGCTGGTTCCAGTCCAGCCTGCTGACCAGTGTCGCGATGCAGGGGGCCGCTCCGTACCGGACAGTGCTCACCCACGGCTTCACCGTGGACGAGAATGGCGAGAAGATGTCGAAGTCGCGTGGCAACGTGGTGGCGCCGCAACAGGTCGTATCGACCCTCGGTGCAGACATCCTGCGTCTTTGGGTGGCCGCGACTGATTTCTCCGGAGAGATGGCGATCTCGCAGGGGATCCTCGAGCGTACAGCGGACGCCTACCGGCGCATCCGCAACACCGCGCGGTTCCTGCTGGCCAATCTGAACGGCTTCGAGCCCGCGCGCGACGCGTTGCCGATGGACCAGCTGCTGCCGCTGGACCGCTGGATCGTGGACCGGTCCCTCGGGGTGCAGGATCGCGTGATCGCCGCCTACGACGGCTACCAGTTCCACCAGATCTACCAGCGCGTGCACAACTTCTGTTCGGTGGAGCTTGGCAGTTTCTACCTGGACGTGATCAAGGACCGGCAGTACACGACGCCGGCCGAGAGCCGGGCGCGGCGCTCGGCGCAGACCGCCCTCTACCACGTGGCGGAGGCGCTCACGCGCTGGATCGCGCCGATCCTCAGCTTTACCGCTGAGGAGATCTGGGCGCTGCTGCCCGGAAAACGCCCGGAAAGCGTGCTGTTCTCGCAGTGGTACGATGGGCTGCATGCGCTTGATGCGGACTCGGCGTTCTCCACCACGGACTGGGACCGTATCCTCGAGGTGCGTACCCACGTGGCGCGCGCGCTCGAGGCCGCGCGCAACGAGCAGGGTCTCGGTGGTTCG
>JAGTVE010000208.1 GCA_018224485.1 Thioalkalivibrio sp.
CGGAGACCGAAAAGACTGCATCTAGTCTGCATGAACGCTAGCAGATCCGCCCGGGTTTCGCCACGAGGATCGGACAGACGGTTGCCGGGGCGGGTTCGCGCGCGGGGATGTGGCATGCGGATCATGCACGGGGGACCGGAATCCGGCGCTTACGTATATACTTTCCGCGAAATCAATGCGGGCCGCCGACTCGCGGTGCGCGCGGGGCCGGTTGCCAGGTCAGTTTGGGCATGCCCTTCAATGTCGGGGAGCGTGATGGTTGCGCAACGAAGCTACACCGGTGCCGTGCCGGGTCTGCCCCAGGTGCTTCTCGCGATCCTGGAAGGTCTGCAGGACACGGGGATCGGGGAGACGGAGGTGGCGGGCTGGATCCAGAGGGATCCCGGGCTCGCGCTCGAACTGCTGTCCGCGGCGCGTGCGGAACCCGGCACGCCTTCGGCCGGCTGCCATAGCCTCGAGAGCGCCGTCGCCGCGCTGGGGGAGGACGCGGCGCGCGCGCTTGTCCTTTCCTGCGCCTCGCGGCAGTTCTTCGCTCCGCTTCCGGTGGCGGTATTCGATGCGCTGCAGAGGGCCTGGCGATACGCCAT
This sequence comes from Thioalkalivibrio sp., assembly GCA_018224485.1. Taxonomy (GTDB): domain Bacteria; phylum Pseudomonadota; class Gammaproteobacteria; order Ectothiorhodospirales; family Ectothiorhodospiraceae; genus Thioalkalivibrio. Next base: position 588 of record JAGTVE010000208.1, read on the forward strand.
GATCGCCGCCGACCTTACGCAGGTGCTCGCGACCCTGACGCGTTACCGGGATCCCCAGCAGGCACGAATCTGTGGGCTGCTGCTCGGTGCGGGGCCCATGGACCTGATCGCACGTGAGCAGCCCGGGTACCTGGCGGTCGTTGACTCGCATCCGGTCACGGAAGAGCTGCTCGAGGCACAGCGCAGCCACTTTGGGACGGACCAGATCGAGCTCGGGATCCGGGCGGTCGAGCGCTGGTGTCCTGGCGGCTTCGCGGTCGACGCGCTGCGCTATCAGCTCGCGCCCAAGGAAGAGGTGGGCGATGCCCACCACCTGGTGAAGATCGTGAATCTCGCCTGCGCACTCGCGGCAGGTGGCGAGACCGATGACAGCGGCATTGATGCGGCCGGAATGCTCTTCGGTCTGGAGCCGGAACTGACGCGCGCGCTGCGTCAGCGGGTCTTCGCCGACGTGGACCGGCTCGCTGGTGCATTAGGGGTCCCGGCCCCCGATGCCGAGCCGGAGGTCGCGATGTCCGGCGCCTACCGCGCGCTGGGCCAGCGCCTGGATCTTGCCGGCCGGTTGACGCAGTGCCGGTCGGAATTGCTGGAGGCCCGGGGCCCGGCGGAGATACGGGCCGCGGTGCGGGCCGGCGCCAGGAACCTGCTGGGCATCGAACGAAGCCTGCTGTTCACCGCAAACAGTGACGCCAGCCGGTTGAGCGCCTGGCTCGATGACGACGACCAGCCGACCTTTGTACTCAGAGTCGCACCGGGGCGAAGCGTGGTGGCGGACTCGCTGATTGAGGGTAGCTCGCGACGGGGTGAAGGGATATCCGTGGTCGACCGGCAACTGGCCGGCGTTATGCAGGCCGATCAGCTCTGGTGTCTTCCGCTGGTGCACCGCGGGGCCATGCTCGGTGTCCTGGTCCTGGGGCTGGCCCCCGGGTCTGGCGATGTCGGGGATGACCGGGAACGCGTGGCCGGGGCCCTTGCTGCGGTGATCGCCGTAGCCTTGGCCGCACGTTCCACGGCTGAAGCAGCAGGCGGCGCCGGCGTTGCGGGGGGCGATTCCCGGGAGCGGGAGCGTTTGCGTTTCCAGATATCGACGCCACTGACCGTAATCCACAATCACCTGGAAATGCTGCGGGCCCGGATCGGCAACGCGGTGTCGGCCGGCGATAGCCTGGACCGGATTCGGGACGAGACGGTCCGTATCCAGGAATTCCTCGCGGGCTCCGGACACGGCACGTCGGCCGCGCCTGCTGACGTGCCGCTCAACGAGCCGGTGCGGGAGGTGGCGTCCGCGCTCGAGGGGAGCCTGCTGGCCCCCGCCGGGATCAGCCTGACGCTCGATCTCGATCGCCGCGAGCCGCGCGTGACCGTGGCGGCGGGCGACCTGCAGGCGCTGCTGCGCCACGTGCTCCGGCACGCGGGAGAGACACTGGAACGGGGATCCGAGGTCCTCGTCGCCACCCGGGACGGGGTGAGCATGAACGGGCAGGAGAATGTACAGTTGGAGGTCAGGGACGACGGACCGGAGCTGCCGGATGCGATCCGCGCCTGGCTCTCCGGGTCGGCACCGGGGGGACGGGAGGCCGCGCAGGCGGAGCCGGCACTGGCCCGGATCCGAGAGCTGACAGAGGCGATGGGGGGCACCATGATCTGCACCAGTGACCGGTCGGGCACCCGGTTTCAATTCCTCTTTCCCGGGAGACCGTCCGAAGCCGAGGCAGACCGGCGGCGGGGGAATGCATGATCGGTTTGGACGACGAACCCGAACCGCGCTCGGAGGTCCGCATCCTGCTATCGGACGATGACCCGCGCATGCTCGAGAGCCTGCGGGGGCTTCTGAGCATGCACAAATACCAGGTGGATACCGCGCCGGGCGGACGGCGGGCGCTGGAGATGCTCGAGCAGAAGCAGTACGACGTGCTGCTCCTCGACCTCGCGATGCCGGACGTCGATGGTCACGAGGTCATGCGCGGGATGAAAGAGCGCAAGATCACCACCCTGACCATCGTGGTCAGCGGCAATGCCTCGCTCGATGGCATCGCCTCCGCGCTGCGGGCGGGTGCCTACGATTACCTGAAGAAGCCCTACGTCCCCGAGGAACTGCTGGCGACGGTGAACAACGCGGTGCGCAAGAAGCGGCTGGAGGAGAGCCACAAGGTGATCCAGGTGCGCCTCAACCGCTCGGAACGCCTGCATCGTCTGATCGTGAATCACTCGCCGGATATCGTGTACATCCTCGACGACCACGGACGTTTCAGTTTCCTGAACGCCACGGTGAGCAAGCTCCTCGGCTACACCCCGGACGAGCTCCTCGGCGTGTCCCTGCTCGATGTCATGGAGGAGGACCAGCAGGAAAAGGGGCGGTATTTCCTGGAACAGGCCAAGCATCCCTACGACGAGGTCCGCTCCCTCGAAGTGGCCCTGCGGCCGAAGTTCCGGGCACGCTCGCGCAGACACTTCGAGCTGGTGATCTGGCCGATGCTGGACGACGAGAACCCGTACCACGATGGCGGCCGCTATCACACCTACGGGACCGCGCGGGATATCACGGAGCGCATGGAGGCCGAGGAGTTCATCAGCTTCCAGGCCTATCACGACCTGTTGACTCGCCTGCCGAACCGCGCGTTGTTCAAGGACCGTTTGAACATCGCGTTGACCCAGGCGGCGCGCGAGGGCCACCAACTCGCGGTGATGTTCATCGACCTCGACCGGTTCAAGGTGATCAACGACTCCCTCGGGCACACGGTCGGGGACCGTCTGCTGCAGGCCGTGAGCGAACGGCTGCTCAACTGCGTGCGCAAGGGCGACACCTTGTCCCGCTTCGGCGGCGACGAGTTCACGCTCCTCCTCCCGGAAGTCCGGGACTGGGAAGCCGCGGCACAGATCGCGGAGAAGATACTGGCCAGCATCCGTGCGCCGTTCAAGCTCGATGGCCACGAGATCTTCGTTGGCGCCAGCATCGGTATCGCGATGTTTCCCTCCGCGGGCGCCAGCATGGACGCGCTGATCAAGAATGCCGATATTGCGATGTACCGCGTGAAGAACACCGGCCGTGACGGATTTCAGCTCTACACCTCGGAAATGGCGGGCGCCACCCAGCGCCTGCAGCTCGAACAGGAGATGCACCGCGGACTGGCCCGCGACGAGTTCTTCGTCGTGTACCAGGCCCAGATGCACGCTGAGCGCGGCGAGTTGATCGGTGTGGAGGCGCTGGTGCGCTGGCGGCATCCGAAGCTCGGCTGCCTCGAGCCGGCCGAGTTCATCTCCATCGCCGAGGAGAGCCGCCTGATCATGGAACTGGATCGCAACACGCTGCAGCGGGCCGCCCGGGACCTCACGCAGCACCGCCGGCGCTTCGGCCAGGAGCTCCGGCTCTCGGTCAACGTCTCGCCCGTGATGGTCTCCCGCGAGGACTTCGTCGAGGGCGTGCTTGACATACTGCGCCAGGAAGACTTCCCGCCGGGGCTTCTGGAGATCGAGATCACCGAGAACCTGTTGCTGAACGATCGCAAGGACGTGATCGACAAGCTGCATGAGCTGAGCGACGCTGGCGTCCAGATCGCGATCGACGACTTCGGCACCGGCTACTCCTCACTGAGTTATCTGCAGAAGCTGCCGATTCATACCCTGAAGATCGATCGCAGCTTCACGCAGCACATCCGGAACTGCGAGGAGGGGGCCTGCCTGGTGAACGCCATCGTCGCGATGGCCCAGGGGCTGCAGATGGAGATCGTGGTCGAGGGTGTGGAGACCGAGATGCAGCTGGAGTACCTGAGGTCCCTCGGATGCCCGGTGGTCCAGGGTTTTCTCTACGGAC
>JAGTVE010000209.1 GCA_018224485.1 Thioalkalivibrio sp.
CGCCGGACACGCGCGTCAACCTGCGTGCGGATCCCTCGCTGTCCAGCCCTGTGCTGCGCATACTCGAGCCCGGCACGGAGCTGGAGCTGCTCGATATTGAAGGGGACTTTTACCACGTGCGCTCCGATGACGGCATTGTCGGCTGGGTGAGCCGGGAGTATTCATCGGTCGTGCCCTATCCGGTGTCACAACCCTGATCATCAGGGGGTGCAGGCAGCGGAGGGCGGGCATCACGGCTCGGCCCTGCGGAGCGGGGATCCACTAACGTGAAGGCCGCGTAACTCTCCGTTCACCCGCTTGCGGACAAATCCGCCGGGAGCGGATTTTGAACCGCCGCAGGCGGGCCCGAAGGGCGGAGGGCAGGATGCCCGGAGTAACGGGGCCGGGGGTGAGGGCCGGATCAGACGCCGCACCCCCACCCCAAGCCTCCCCGCGCGCGGGGGAGGGAGGGTTTCATCGTCGGGGGCGGCGCAGCGCCATGAAAGATAGCGTGCAGGGCCCCTCCACTCCCGTCGGCGCCTAAGCGCACCGCCCGCCGCGCACCGAACCCCATTATGGTATGACAAAATATTAAGTAGTAATATGTCTTGCATATGCTGGGGAAGCGGGCGGTCAATGCCTCGCGTCGGGGCGCCGGGGGGGCGGCCCCGGGCGAACCACAGCTGATTGAGAGGCGAGGGAGGAGGCATGAACCTGGTGCAACATCGCAGGAACGGGTCGAACTGGATTATTCGTGTGGGTCTCGCACTGCTGCTGACGCTGACGGCAGGATTGCCGGCCGGTTCTGCCGAGGAGGCGGTATCGGAGATCCGGATCGCGGACGGGCGTGGCGACTGGGGACAGCCGAATCCCTATCTTCACTATCCTCGCGGTTCCGGCTATGTACGCATGAGCTGGGTCTTCGACACGCTGGTCTGGAAGGGCGAGGACGGGTTCCAGCCCGCGCTCGCCCGGTCCTGGGTCTTCGATTCCGAGATGCAGGCCTTCGTGTTCGAACTTCAGCCCGAGGCCAGGTGGCACGACGGGGAGCCCGTCACCGCGGAGGACGTCGCGTTCACCATCGAGCTGTTCCGGGAACACCCGTACTATTGGATCCGCCTCGACGACGTCAGCCACGCCGAGGTGATGGACACGCATCGCGTCGCCATCCATCTCCACCGGCCGTATGCACCGTTCATCCCCGACATCGGCGGCACGATGCCGATCATGCCCGCGCACATCTGGCGCGAGGTCGAGGATCCCAATACCTTCACGGGGCCTGCGGCCTTCATCGGCAGCGGCCCATACCGGTTCGTCGACTTCGACCCGGTGCAGAGCAGCTACCTCTACGAGGCCTTCCCCGACTACTACCTCGGCGAGCCGAAGGCGGGTCGCCTGGTGTATCTGCGTGCGGGCCAGGCGATTGCGGCGCTGCGCAACCGCGAGGTGGACCTGGCGAGCATCCGGCCGGAGATGGTCGAGCCGCTGCAGCGGCAGGGCTTCGAGATCGTCCAGGACGAGCGGGGCTGGAACAAGAAGCTGATGATCAATCACCGCAAGGCGCCGTTCGATGAACGGGCGTTCCGGCAGGCCCTCGCGCACGCGATAGACCGCCAGGCGATCATCGACCGGTCGCAGCGCGGTTTCGGGCGTCCGGCCTCCTTCGGGCTGCTGTCTCCCGACCATGACCTGTACAGCCCGGACACGCCGGATTACGCGCATGACCCGGAGCGGGCGCTGGAACTGCTGCGGCAGCTCGGCTACGGGCCCGGCCCCGACGGATTCCTGCAGAAGGATGGAGAGCCGCTCGAGGTGGAGCTGCTGGTGTCGAACATCACTGCCGGCGGCCAGACGGCCGCGGACCGGGACGGCGAGGTGATCAAGGCGCAGCTGGAACGGCTCGGGATCCGGACCGATCTCGTGAACCTCGAGCAGGGCAGCACCGATACGCGGATCCGGGAGTGGAATTTCGATCTCGCGGTCTCCGGTCACGGCGGCATCGCGGGTGATGCCCGGATCCTCAACGAGATGATCTCTTCGGCCCACGGCGCGGGGTCGGTCAACAGTGCCCGCTTCGATGCGCACCCGGAACTAAACAGGCTGCTGGATGCGCAGCTGCGAGCGATGGACCCGGAAGAGCGGCGCGGGATCGTCGCGCAGATACAGCACCTGCACGCGGAGGAATTGCCGGCCATCCCGCTGTACTACCCGGATGCCTTCGCCGCGTTCAATCCCGACAGCGGGGTTCGCTGGTTCTACACCCCCGGCGGGATCGCCAAGGGGATCCCGATTCCGCAGAACAAGGTGTCGCTGTTTCCGTGACGGCTGCTTCTCCTGTAAGCGGGGTAGGAGATGTGCATCGTTGAGGATGCGCGGATCGCGGCAACCGTTAGCGCTGGAGGGCGATTACTGAAGCCATGCTGACCTGGCGCGGCCACCTGCTTGCCTACCTGCTGACGGCACTGGTGATGGTCTACCTCAGCTACCGGTTGCCCGGCTGGCTTCCGGGCGACTTCGTCACCGCGATGTATGCGGATTCGCACGTGGTGCTGGGCGCGGAACAGGAGGCCGCCCTGCGCGAGCGCCTGCAGGTCGACGGCGGCTTCGGCAGCTACCTGCTGGCCCTCGCGCGGCTCGATTGGGGGACATCCCACGCCTTCCGCGTCCCGGTCTCCGACCTGATCCTGAATGCCCTGCCCTGGACCCTGCTGCTGATGGGCGGTGCCCACCTGCTGGCCACGATGCTCGGCTTCGTTGCCGGCGTGGAGGCCGCCTGGCGTCGGGGCGGGCGGATTGAACGGACCAGTGTCGGTGGCATGACGGTGCTGCAGGGCGTGCCCGAGATCGGCACCGGCGTACTGCTGCTGATGGTGTTTGCCTACCACCTCGGCTGGCTTCCGGCCGGTGGCGGAGCGACGCTATACGTCGATCACGGATTCGCGGAGCGGGCGCTGGACGTGCTGCGGCATCTCGCGCTGCCGCTCGCGACCCTGCTGCTGGCCTGGTTTCCGGGCAACTTCCTGCTCGCTCGCGCCAGCATGGTGCTGGTGCTCGGTCAGTCCTTTCTCGACACGGCGAGGGCGAAGGGACTGCCGCCAATCCGGGTGCGCTACGCCCACGCGGCGCGCAACGTGCTGCTGCCGATGGCCACGCGCTTCGGACTGCGTTTCGCCTTCATGGTGACCGGTGCGCTGGTTGTCGAGACCATCTTTTCCTACCCGGGACTCGGCACCCTGCTGTTCAACGCCATCGGGGCGCGGGACCTGCCGCTGATCCAGGGCATCGTGCTGTTCTCGTCGCTGGCCGTGCTCGGGATTAATCTCGTGCTGGAGTCGGTATATGCACGCCTTGATCCAAGGGTGAGGGTATATGGGCGCGCGCTTTGATCCTGCTGCCGGGCTGGGTCGCCGGCTGCTGGCCGACCCCTGGTTCGTCACCGGGGCCAGCCTGTCGCTGTTTCTGGTGTTGCTGGTCGTGCTGTCCCCCTGGTTGAGTCCGCACGATCCCCACGACATGGGCTACGCGGCCTTCGCGCCGCCCTCGGCCGACCACTGGCTCGGGGTGAACGACGGCGGGATGGACATCTTCGCCGAGCTGCTTGCCGGGTTGCGCAATACGCTGGCCTTTGGCCTGGTCACGGCTAGCGCGGGCCTCGCGATCGGGATCCTGGTCGGCCTGGCCAGCGCCTGGTTCCGCGGCGTGGTGGACCAGGTGCTGATGCGCGTCGCCGACCTGCTGCTGGCGATCCCGGCGGTGATGATCCTGATCCTGCTCGCGTCGTTCTACCGGCCCTCGCCGTGGGTCCTGGCGCTGGTCCTGGCGTCGCTGGCCTGGCCGACCAGTGCCCGGCTGATCCGCTCCCAGGCACTCGGTCTGAGGACGCGCCCGCACATCGCCGCGGCACGGCAGATGGGTGGGTCAAGTGCCTATATCATCGGGCGGCACATGATGCCGGAGCTCTTCCCGCTGTATCTGATCGCGTTCGCGTCGAAGGTCCGGATGGCGGTATTTATGGAGGCCTCGTTGAGCTTTCTGGGACTGTTCGACCCCACGCGCAAGTCCCTCGGGCGCATGATCAGCGACGCGCTGCCGTTCTACTATCTCGACGTCTGGTGGCACTGGCTGCTGCCGCCCATCGTGCTGCTGACGCTGCTGATCATGGCCTTCACCTTCCTCGCAGTCAGCCTCGAACGCTTCTTCGATCCCCGGCTGAGGGCGGCATGGGCAGACTGAGCGTGCAGGAGCTGTCGGTCACCTACCGTGCCGAGAACCACCGGCTGACGGCCCTGGACCGGGTCGACCTCAAGCTCGCCCCGGGCCGTATCGTTGCCCTGGTCGGCGAGTCGGGTTCCGGGAAGACCACGCTCGGGCGCGCCCTGCTGGGGCTCCTGCCCGCCTCGGCGGCGGTCTCGGGACAGATCCGCCTCGACGATCTGGAGCTGTCGGGCCTTGCCGAAACACAGTGGAATGACCTGCGCTGGCGGCGGGTGGCCATGCTGTTTCAGGATGCGGCGGGTAGTCTTAACCCGGTGCAACGGGTGCGGGATCAGGTGGCGGAACCGCTGCGGGTGCACCGGGGCCTGACCTTGACAGAGGCCCGGATGCAGGCCGACGGGGCGCTGGCGGGGATCGGTCTCGACCCGGCGCTGGGCACGCGCTTTCCCCACGAGGTCAGCGGCGGGGAGCTGCAGCGGGCGCTGCTCGCGATGGCGATGATCCTCGAGCCCGAGTTCGTGGTGCTGGACGAGCCTACCGCTGCACTGGACTCTGGCACCAAGGGGGCCATCGGCCGATGGATACGGCAGGCCGCCGACGCCGGCACCGGGATGCTGCTGATTTCACACGATCTCGAGCTGGCGGTCGCCCTGGCCGACGAGGTCCATGTTCTTTACCTCGGGCAGGTGATCGAGAGCCTGCCCGGCCCGGCACTGCTGAATAACCCGATGCATCCCTACACCCTCGCTCTCAGCCGCTCGGTTGCGGGGCTGGACACGCACCGGGATCTGGGCGGCGTGCGCGGCGATGCGCTGTACCGGGTGCTGCACCGGCACCCGGCCGGGACCGGCGAGACGGATGAACACGCGCACCTGGTCGGGTCGGCGGTGAGTCATGCCGAGTGTCATCTGCCGGCACGCGGATGCCTGTTCACACCGCGCTGCACGCAAGCGGTCGCGGAGTGTTCGACGCGGGAGCCGGCGCTGGAGGAATGCAACGGACACCGGATCCGCTGCCTGCGGGGCGGTATCGTCACCGAGCTGCGGTTGCAGGGTGTGGCGAAGCGCTATGGCGACGCCCATGCGCTGCATCCGGTGGATCTGGAACTGCGCGCCGGGGAGACCTTCTGCCTGGTGGGCGAGTCGGGTTCCGGCAAGACCACCCTCGCGCTGATGGCGGCGGGGATGCTTGAGCCCGACCTTGGCGAGCGCGTCTTCCGCGGGCGTCCGATGGACTCCTGGCCGCGCCAGGACCGGCATTTTCTCGCCCGGCACATCGGCGTGATCCAGCAGCACCCGGCGCGGGCGGTGAGCCATCGGCTCAGCGTGTTCGACATCGTCGCCGAGCCGCTGCGCATCCAGCAACCACGCCTGGGCCGGGACGCGCTGCGCGAGCGGGTATTTGCGGCGCTGCGCGACGTGCATCTCGCGCGGGAGCCCGAGTTCCTGCAGCGCTACCCGCACGAACTCAACCTTGGGGCGCTGCAGCGGGTCTGCGTCGCCCGCGCGCTGGTGACCGAACCCTCGTTGTTGATCGCCGACGAACCCACCAGCGCGCTGGATCCGGGGGTGCAGGCAAAGGTGCTGAAGCGGCTGCTGGACCTGCAGATCGAAAAGGGGCTGACGATGCTTCTGGTCACGCACGACCTGGGACTCGCGCGCAAGGTCGCCGACCGCATTGGCGTGATGCGCGCAGGCCGCATCGTGGAGCGTGGGCCGGCGGTACGGCTGCTGAACCACCCGGAACACCCGTATACCCAGGAACTTCTCCGCGGATCGTTCCGGCAGCCGATCGCAGCGCCCGTCAGATGATCTCGTCCTCGTATTCCAGCGGTTCTTCCTCCCACTGGCTGGCAAAGGCCTCGATTGTGGTCTCGGCCCTGTCGAGCGAGGCGATCCCGGCGATGTGGAAGAGCGCGTCTCCCTCGTTGACGCTGGGGAAGACGGTGCGCCCGACAATGATGCCGCTGGTGTGGGCGACGACCGGGACCTGGGCCTGGCCGAAGGGGTCGGAGACGATGGCAAGGGTTTCGCCCTCCTTGACCACGTCCCCCTGGGACCGAAAACTGCGCAGAAGTCCCCCCTGTTCCGCCCGGACCCAGTGGCTCGATCGGCACAGCAGCGGCCTGCGCCGCGGCTGGCTGACGCCCTTCGCCGGGATCATGTCCTGGCTGTGCAGGATACGCAGAATGCCGACTGTCCCGGCACGCACCGCCGTTTCGTCGAAGCGCAGCGCCTCGCCCGCCTCGTAGAGCAGGACGTCGATGCCGGCCTCTCTGGCGGCTCCGCGCATCGATCCGTCGCGCAATTTCGACAGCAGGATCACCGGCGCGCCAAAGATGCGCGCCAGGCGCACGGTTTCGGGTTGCTCCGGAGACACGCGGATCTGGGGGAGGTTGCTTCGGTGTGCCGCGGCGGAGTGGAGATCGATCCCCAGGTCCGCGCGCATGACGATCTCGTTGAGGAAGAGGTGGGCCAGCCGCGAGGCCAGTGAACCGGTGCGGCTTCCGGGGAAGCAGCGGTTGAGGTCGCGGCGATCCGGCAGATAGCGGGAGTGGTTCAGGAAACCGAAGGCGTTGACGATCGGCACCGCCACCAGCGTGCCACGGAGGGACCGCAACGCCGAGTGGCCGAGCAGACGCCGCACGATTTCGATGCCGATGATCTCGTCGCCGTGGATACCGGCGCTCACGAAGACCACCGGTCCGGCGCGGCGTCCGTGGACCACATGCGCCGACATCGTCACCGGGGTATGGTCGGACAGCACGCTGACCGGCAGATCCACGGTGCGGCGCGTGCCGGCGGCGATGCGCTCCGTCCCGATCTCGAAATCGGCGCGGCGTGCCATCAGCCACTGCCCTTGGTACGGGTCTTGCCGGGCCTTGCGTTCTTCTCGACGTACTGGATGATCATCCCGGCGATGTCCTTGCCGGTGGCCTTCTCGACGCCTTCAAGGCCGGGAGAGGAATTGATCTCCATCACCACCGGGCCGTGATTGGAACGCAGCATGTCGACGCCGCAGACGTTCAGTCCCATGGACTTGGCCGCCCGGATCGCGGTGGAGCGCTCCTCGGGACTGATCCGGATCGTCTCCGCGCTGCCGCCCCGGTGCAGGTTGGACCGGAAGTCGCCGGCCGCACCGGTGCGCTTCATCGCCGCGACGACCTTGCCGCCGATCACGAAGGCGCGGATGTCGGTGCCGCCCGCCTCCTTGATGAATTCCTGCACCAGGATGTTGATGTTGGCCCCGCGGAAGGTCTCGATCACGGACTTGGCCGATCGGTCGGTGTCGGTCAGCATCACCCCGATGCCCTGCGTGCCCTCGAGGAGCTTGATCACCACGGGCGTGCCGCCGGCAAGCTTGATCACCTCTTCGGTGTGTTTCGGGTCGTGGGCGAAGGTCGTCACCGGGAGGCTGATCCCGTCGCGGGCGAGGAGCTGCATCGAGCGCAGCTTGTCGCGCGACCGTCCGATCGCGACGCTCTCGTTCACCGGGTACACACCCATCATCTCGAACTGGCGCAACACGGCCAGCCCGTAGAAGGTGATGGACGCACCAATGCGCGGGATGACCGCGTCGTATACGGGCAGCCTTCCGCCGTTGTAGTAGATCTCGGGCCGGCGCGAGGCGATGTTCATGTAGCAACGCGTGGTGTTGATGGCGTCGAGCTGGTGCCCGCGGGCCTCCGCGGCCTCCTTGATGCGCTGGTGTGAATAGAGGTTCGGATTGCGTGCCAGCATTGCAATCTTCATTGGGATTCTCCTTTTTCAGGTGCGGTCAGCCATGACCTGGCGCCATCGACCAGGAGGCCGTGACGCCGGATGGCACTTCGGCCGATGATGATGGGAAACGCCATATCGCTGCGGTTGGCCAGCGAGAGTTCGATGAGGAAACGGTGCCCCGCCAGGTGAATGCGCGTGCGGATGATGATGCGCTCCTCCGGAACCCCGCTCGTGTTGCGGATGCTGCGGCGATCGTGCACCGGCCAGTGGCAGATGCCGGCCTCGGACATCCCCGGATGGCAGGGGTGAAAGGCCACCCAGCGCCCGCTGTCCCGCTCATACGGTTCGATGTTGTCCGCATGCAGCGCCGATGTGCGCGCGCCGGTATCGATCTTTGCACGAATCCTGAGCAGCCCGAGATCGGGCAACGAGACGATTTCCCGCCAGCCGATGATCGTCGGTTTGCCAGCATCCTTTTTCTTGCGGCCGGCTTTCACGTTAACCGTCATGGTTCTGCGCCACCTCCGGCGATGAAGGCTCCCTCCCCCGCGTGCGGGGACAAATCCGCCGGGAGCGGATTTCGAACCGCCGCAGGCGGGCCCGAAGGGCGGAGGGCAGGATGCCCGGAGTCACGGCTGGGGTGGGGGTGCGGCGTCGTGACTGGCCCTGAACGCGCCTCAGCGGGACTTAAGGTACAACAGTCGCCCGATGAAGGCCGCACCCAGGATGATCCAGCCGATCGGATAGGGCAGGATCCCGGCGAAGAAGGCGGTCAGGGTGGCGATCAGCAGGGCGCCGATGATCAGCAGGGGAATGTCCATGTCCATGGGATCGATCGGCAGGGCGGACGTTCCCTGCAGGCCAGTGGGGTGGCCAAAACGAAGTGTGCCCACCAGCTACCCCGGCTGACGACTGGCCGACCTCCTTCAGCGGACCATGATGGTCGCAGTGATCATCGTCGCAGTGATCCCCGTGCGGGTCCGGTGTCTCTCTCCCCTGCGCGGCCGAGTGGACTGCCAATCAGACGGAGTAGGCGAGGTACATGGCACCAACGATGGTCAGCGAGGCCATGCCCGATGTGACCAGGATTCTCATGTTCTTCTCCAGCGTGGATCGTGTCACGAGGGTCAAGCAGATTATCGGTAAACCAAGCACAAG
>JAGTVE010000210.1 GCA_018224485.1 Thioalkalivibrio sp.
CCGCCAGCATTGCGGGCCTGGCACTGGGCTTTGCCGCGCAATTCGTGCTCAGCGGGCTTCTCGCTGACTGGATGGCAACTGAGCTGCCCCCGCCGGGCTGGCGCCCGCTGGTCGCCGGCATGGGCGTTGGGCTGGTCACCGCCGCCGGCTTTGCGCTCCCGGCCCTGCTGCGCATCGGCCAGGTACCGCCACTGCGCGTGCTGCAGCGCAACTTGGGGCTGCCGCCGGTGTCGACTTGGCTGTCCGCGTCGCTTGCGCTGATCACCTTCGGGGCGCTGCTCTACTGGCAGTCGGCCGATCCCGCGCTCGCCGCGTGGGTGCTGGCCGGCACCGGCGTCGCACTGCTGGTGCTGGGAGCGCTGGGGCTGCTGCTGATCGTCCTGCTGCGCCCATTGCGCAACCGGGGGGGCATGGCGATGCGCTTCGGCCTCGCGAATCTTTCCCGGCGCGGCGGCCTGAGCGCAATCCAGATGGTGGCCTTCAGCATCGGCATCCTCGCGCTCCTGCTGCTCGCGATCGTGCGCGTGGACCTGCTCTCCGCATGGGAGCAGAACATCCCGCCGGACGCCCCGAACCTGTTCTTTATCAACATCCAGCCCGGACAGCAGGGAGCCTTCGCCGATCGCATCGAGGACGCGGGCCTGGAACGTCCGCCCATGGAGCCGATGATTCGCGGGAGGCTGGTGGAGATCAACGGCGAGCAGATCTCGGCCGCGGATTTCGAGGACGAGCGCGCCCGGCGCCTGCTGGAGCGGGAATTCAACCTGTCGTTCGCCGAGGATCCCCCGGCGCACAACCGCATTGTCGCCGGCCGCTGGTTCGACCCGTCGCCACCGGCCGGCGAGTGGTCGCTGGAGAGCGGCGTGATGGAGCGCTTCGGGCTCAGCCTGGGTGACGAACTGACCTTCAATATCGCGGGCGCCCCGTTCAGCGGCCGCATCACCAGCATCCGCGAGGTCGATTGGGACAGCTTCAAGGTCAATTTCTTCGTGATCGGACCGCCTGCCCTGCTGGAGGACCAGCCACGGACCTATATCACCAGCATCCATCTGCCCGACTCGATGGAGGCCGAGAAGAACCGCTGGCTGCGCGAGTTTCCCGCGGTGACCGCGATCGACGTCGGCGCCCTGCTCGCCCAGGTCCGCTCCGTGATCGAACAGGCCACCCGGGCCGTCGAATACGTCTTCCTGTTCACCCTGTTCGCTGGGCTCACGGTGCTGTATGCGGCCGTGCAGGCCACGCGGGAGGTGCGCAGACGCGAGACCGCGCTGCTGCGGACCCTGGGAGCACGGCGCCAGCAGATCCGCAATGGTCTGCTCGCCGAGTTCGGCACCCTCGGCCTGTTGTCCGGGCTTCTTGCAGCGGTGATTGCGAGCGCGGTCGGCGGACTGCTCGCCTGGCAGGTCTTCGGCTTCGAGTACTCGGTCAACCCGATGACCTTCGTCTTCGGGATCGTCGGCGGAACACTGGGCATCGGTCTGGCCGGCTGGCTGGGCACCCGGCGGGTACTCGACCTCGCCCCGTTGCGAGTGCTGCGCGGCCCGGAGTGACGGGTCGCGCCCGGCGAGGTGTTTTCCCGGGCGGCCGGATATACTGATCCCATGCGTCACTCACTGCTGACCGATCAGAAGCTGCAGGGGATGGAACGCTCGGCCCTGGTCCGGCACTTCGCGGGCACGGCCGGCCCCGACCTTCAGCTGACCGCGGCCATCACCCACGCGCTGGACTCCGTCGAGGAATCCGGGCTGCAGACCCATCCGCTCGACGTCGCCGAGATCCTGCGCGGGCTGAACGTCGACCGACAGACCCTGATCGCCACGCTGCTGATCCCCGCGGTCTTCGCCCGTCGCCTGACCCGCGACCAGATGACCCAGCAGTTCGGCGAAGTCGTCACGCGCCTGACCGAGAACGTCAGCGAGCTCGTCCGCCGGCGGTTCGAGGCCCCGACCGGGCGCCCGGAACAGGCGGAGCGGCTGCGGCGCATGCTGCTGGCGATGGTGGACGACGTCCGCGCGGTGCTGATCAAGCTGGCCTTCCGGCTGCAGAACCTGCGCCGTGCGGCAAAGCGGGACGAGCCCGATGCGGCCCTGCTCGCCCAGGAGACCCTCGACGTGCTCGCACCGCTCGCGAACCGCCTCGGGATCGGCTCCCTGAAGTGGGAAATGGAGGATCTCTCGCTGCGCATCCTCGAGCCTGAGGCCTACCGGGCGATCGCCAACGGTCTCGACGCGAACCGGCGCGCCCGCGAGGCCTATGTCGACACCTTCACGCGCGATCTGCAGAAGGCCCTGGAGACCGAGGGAGTGCAGGCGCGGGTCTACGGACGCCCTAAACACATCTACAGCATCTGGCGCAAGATGCAGAAGAAACAGCTGGTGCTGGAGGAGCTGACGGACCTTCGCGCGACGCGGGTGATCGTCGATGATCTATCCGCCTGCTACACGGTGCTCGGGATCGTCCACAACCACTGGCCGCACCTGCCGCGCGAGTTCGACGACTACATCGCCAACCCCAAGGATAACGGCTATCAGTCACTGCACACCGCGGTGATCGGTCCGGAGGGCAAGGTGGTCGAGGTCCAGATCCGGACCCGGACGATGCATGACTTCGCGGAACTGGGGGTGGCCGCGCACTGGCGCTACAAGGAGGGCGGGCGCGAGGACAAGGCGCTGAACCGGGCGATTGCCTCCCTGCGGCAGCTGCTGGAGTCCGGCGAGGACGACCAGAACCTGCTCGAGGAATTCCAGAGCGAGGTACTGCACCAGCGGGTCTTCGTGCTCACACCCCGCGGCGAGGTGCTCGACCTGCCGGCGGGCGCGACGCCGCTGGACTTCGCCTATGGCGTGCACACGGAGGTCGGACACCACTGCCGCGGTGCAAAGGTGGACGGCCGGATCGTGCCTCTGACCTACCGTCTGCGGTCCGGGCAGCGGGTAGAGATCCTGACCACCCGCGAAGGCGGTCCAAGCCGCGACTGGCTGAACCCGGGCCTCGGCTACCTGCAGACCACCCGGGGGCGCAACAAGGTGCGCAGCTGGTTCCGGCAGCAGAACCAGGAAGAACACCTCGCGAACGGACGCAGCCTGCTGGATCGGGAGTGCCAGCGACTCGGCGTGAGCCAGTTGGACCAGGAGGATCTGGCCACCCGGCTGGGTTACCGCCGGCCCGCTGACATGCTGATTGCGTTGGGTGCGGGAGACCTCACCACGGCGCAGGTCGCCCAGAAGCTCCAGGTCGATGCGGCGATACCGATCCCAGCGCTGCGCCCGCGGCGCCGGCCCGTGCGCGACGGGAAGCCCGCCGGCGGCGGCGACATTCACATCCGCGGCGTCGGGGGGCTGCTGACCAGCCTTGCCAACTGCTGCAACCCCGTGCCGGGCGACCCGATCATCGGCTTCATCACCCGCGGGAAGGGCGTCTCGGTGCATCGTCGCGACTGCGTGAACATCCTGCGGTTGCCGGAGGAAAAACATCCCCGGCTGATCCCGGTAAGCTGGGGCGAGGAGGCCCCGACCCAATCGGTGGACATGATCGTGGAGGCCCAGGACCGGCCTGGCCTGCTACGGGACATCAGCAATGTCTTCGCGAATGCGAACGTGAACCTGCTGGCGGTTCAGACCCAAACCCACCCGGTCGACCGTTCCGTGCACATGGAACTGACTGCGGAGGTGGAAAGCCTGAGCCAGCTCAGCGGGCTGTTCGACCGTATCCAGGCCCTGCCCAACGTGTACAGCGTCCGGCGCCGTTCGACCGTGGACCGGGCCCGGCGATGAATCCGCTGCTTTCGGACGACCGCGGTAGATTCCTGTCCGGAACCGCCCGCGCCGTTCAGAAACGCACGGCCCTGCCGCCTCTTCAGGCTAGGGAACTGTCTCCCTCCACCGCAGCCGGCCCACCGCTTACCGGCGGCTGGCGAACTCACGGAGTAATCGGATGGGAATCTGTGATCCGATCCGGCTGGTGGCATCTTCTCACACGCCAAGCGTCTGCTGAACGGTCATGCGAATCCTAAAGCTCAAGAATCTGAGGGAATGCACCCTGTGCCTGGTGACCCTCGCGGTCGTCGCCGGTGCCCCGATCCTGGTATCGATCCTCGTGCTGGTGTTGGACTGAGACCAGCGCTGCCCCTCTCGGGGCAGTTACGACGGGTAGTTGTGATCAGGGTGCGCGCTCCTGGCGGAAGGTGCGTCAGCCCACGGGCAGGACCGCCGCGCGCAGCATCTTCCGCCGCATGTAGGCAATCTGAGTCTGCAGATCCAGGTTCTTCGGACAGACATCCTGACAACCGAGCAGGGTCATGCAGCCGAAGACACCGTTGTCATCCCCGATCAGATCGTAGTAGTCCGCGTCGGAACGCCGATCGCGGGGATCAAGCCGCAGCCGGGCGATCTTGTTCAGTCCGACCGCGCCGACGAACTCCTCCCGCATGCGCGCGGTGCCACAGGCCGCGAGACAGCAGCCGCACTCGATGCAGCGTTCCAGCTCGTAGATCTGCTCGGCGAGCTCGGGTTCCATCCGCTCTTCGAGTCGTGCGATGTCCACCTCGCCGGAGGCATGGATCCACGCCTCGAGCCGCTCGCTCATGCCCCGCATCCACTTGCCGGTATTCACCGAGAGATCGCCGATCAGCTCGAAGAAGGGCAGCGGAGCCAGGGTGATCCGCTCGCCCAGGCTGCTGGTCAGCGTGCGGCACGCCAGGCCCGGACGGCCATTGATCAGCATTGCGCAGCTGCCGCAGATGCCGGCCCGGCACACGAAATCGAACTGCAGCGAAGGATCCTGGTGATCGCGAATGTCGTTCAGCGCGACGAACAGGGTCATGCTCGGGGCCTCTTCGACCTCGAAGTTCTGCAGGTGCGGCCGGCTCTGCGGATCCTGCGGGTTGTACCGGAGCACGCTGATCTGGAGACGGCGGACCGCGGCGCCCTCCCCTGTGGCCACCGCTTCCCCGTTCCCGGTCATGGCAGCCTCTCCATCAGGCGTTCGTTACGGCGCCGGTATTTCTCCGGCAACAGGCCTTCGTATTCCATCAATTCCCTCTGGCGCCGGAAGCGGTCCGCATCGCCCAGCCCGTCAACGATCTGCTCGACCTCGGCCAGCCGGCCCTCGGTCTCCGGATGATCCACGTGGTTGCGCGTGCCGTACCCGCGAAAACCCGGGGGCAGTTCCATCGCGGTTACGTCGATGTCTTCGTAGCCGATGGATGACAGATCGTCGGCCTCGTCCGGCCAGGTCGCGAGCGTGCGCTTGAGCCAATCGCGGTCGTTGCGCTGCGGGTAATCCTCCCGGAAGTGGGCACCGCGGCTCTCGGTCCGCGACAGCGCCCCCCGCGCGACGCACAGCGCGATCTTGAGCATCTTCTGCACGCGGTAGGCGGTCACGAGTTCCGGGTTGGCACCATGCGTCCCGGTCCGGACCGCGATGTTCCGGCTGCGCACAAGCAGTTCCCGCAGTTCGCTGACCGCGGTCTCCAGTTCCTCCCCGGTACGGAAGATGCCGACCTTGTCCATCATCACGGCCTCCATCCGGTCGCGCAGCTCGGTGGCGCTCTCCCCTTCGCTGCGGTTGAGCAGTTCGTCCAGCCGCCGTTGCTCGCGCTCGACGAAGTCGCGCACCAGACCCGACCCGACGCCGACCTCCCCCGCCTCCGATCCGCAGAAGTCCGCGATGTACTCGGCAACGAGCATCCCCGCCACCACGGTCTCGGCCACGGAATTGCCGCCGAGGCGATTAAAGCCGTGCAGGTCCCAGCAGGCGGCCTCGCCGCAGGAGAACAGGCCCTTCAAGGCCGGGCTCTGGCCGGTGTGATCGGTCCGGATGCCACCCATCGAGTAGTGCTGCGTGGGCCGCACCGGAATCCATTCGGTTACCGGGTCGATGCCCAGGAAATACTCGCAGATGTCCTTCACCTCGCGCAGGTTCTTCTCGATGTGCGCGCG
>JAGTVE010000211.1 GCA_018224485.1 Thioalkalivibrio sp.
CCTGGATGGTCTCCACCCGGTAGCGGCTCAGCTCGAGCTGGGCCGGCCAGGATCCCGGGATCAGCCGGGCCTTCTGCCACAGGGCGTCGATGAAATCAGCGGGGTCCGGCAGCTGTTCCCAGACCGCCGGCAGGAAGGTCGCACGCCGGGTTCCACTGCGGACGACCAGCCCGTCGACGCCGGGGCGCAGGGCCGCCAGCAGCGCGTTGCGCGTACTCGCGTGCAGGATTTCGTGCGGACCCAGCGTCGCGACGGACAACGCCAGACCCTCGAGTTCGCGCATATTCAGCGCCGGGAACCGGGGATCCCGGCACGCGGCGGCGTAGGCGTTTTCCATCACGTCAGTCGCGAGCGGGCGCGAGGCCTCCAGTGTGCCGATGCAGCCGCGGAGCCGGCCATCGCGCTTGAGGGTGACGAAGCTCGCACCGGGGTCCAGCAGGACGGACGGTTCCGTTGCCAGGTCGAGGGCCGGAACGGGCAGGAACTCGGCCGCGTGCCGCACGCCCAGGGTGGCGATTTCCAGCAGGCGTTCGGTTTCCATCATCAAGGGGCGGACCGCCAGCGCCTCAAAGGAAGGCCCAGGCGCCATATCCCACCACTTCGCTGCGCGGCCCGGCGGTGTCACCCGAGTTGCGCAGGTCCAGCGTGACCGGACCGAGCCCGCGGCTGCGCGCGACCCGGAGCAGTCCCGCGAGTGGCTGGTGACCGCAGGCACGATAGGGGCCGAGCACCGCCTCCTCGCAGCGCTCGATGGCATCACAGGTCTCGGCATCCAGCATCTGCGCGGTCACGTAGTCGTGGTAGTGGGAAAGGTCAGAGCTGATCAGGATCAGGGTCTCCTCGCCGCCCCAGAGCCGATCGAGCACTGCGGCAACGGTTTCGGGATCGGCCTCGCCCACCACCAGCGGTATCAGTTCGAAGTCGTGCAGCAGGACCTGCAGGAACGGCAGGTGAACCTCAACGCTGTGCTCGGGCCGGTGTGCCTCGTCCAGTTCCACCACCCCGGGCAGCTCAGCGATGAGGGCGCAGGCAGTCTGGTCGATCGGCACCAGCCCAAGCGGTGTGCGGTAGGCGGTGGCGGTGGTGGTCGCGATTCCGCGGAAAGGCACCCGATGGGACGGGCCCATCAGGACAACCTTGCGAATGCGCTCGGCGCCGCCTCCGAGGGCCGCATACGCGGAGGCCGCGACAGGACCGGAGTAGGGAAGCCCGGCATGAGGCGCAACGAGCGCCTTCGGGAATCCGCCCGGCTGCCTTGCGGTGGCCGCGCCCGACATCAGTTTGTCGACCTGGCGCTGCAGCGTTGCCGGATCGTCCGGGTAGAACAGGCCGGCCACGGCCGGCTGGCGTACACTGGATTCGGTTTCCATCTCGTCCGCTCCTCTGCTGCGGATCCCGGCTCCGCTCGCCCGATGGATCCCTTGCCGTGGGCAACGGGTGGCGCGGAACCGGTGATCACAACGTGTCTTTCTCCCTTTGACCGTGATCACGCTGCCCGGTGCCGTGGTCCCGGGCAGCGTCCGCGGGAACCGGTGTCCTAGGCCTGGGTCCTATAAGCATAGGATATCCGGGGACAAAGAAAGGCAATGAACGACCCCCTGCATGCAGACTCATTCACGGTGCCGACCCGGTTCTGGCAAACGCTGCCGGATGGTCGTGTGCAGTGCAACCTTTGCCCGCGGCTGTGCCGGATGAAGCCGGGCCAGCGCGGCGCTTGTTTCGTGCGTGCGAACCTGGACGGGCAGGTGATGCTCACCACCTACGGCCGTTCGAGCGGCTACTGCATCGACCCGATCGAGAAGAAGCCGCTGAACCACTTCCTGCCCGGTACGCCGGTGCTGTCCTTCGGGACCGCGGGCTGCAACCTGGCCTGCAAGTTCTGTCAGAACTGGGACATCAGCAAGTCGCGCGAACTCGATACCCTGATGGACCGGGCCGAGCCCGAAACCATCGCCCGCGCGGCCGCCGCGACCGGTTGCCGATCGGTGGCCTTCACCTACAACGACCCAGTGATCTTCCACGAGTACGCGCAGGACGTGGCTGTCGCCTGCCGGGCGCAGGGCATCCGCACGGTGGCGGTGACCGCGAACTACATCAGCGAGGAGGCGCGGGCCGAGTTCTACGCGGGCATGGATGCGGCAAACATCGATCTGAAGGCCTTCACCGAGCGTTTCTACCATCGCCTCACCGGCGCCCACCTGCAGCCCGTGCTGGACAACCTCGAATGGCTGGTGCACGAGACCAGCGTATGGGTGGAGCTGACCACGCTGCTGATCCCCGGCGAGAACGACAGTGACGCGGAGATCCGGCAGATGTGCGACTGGGTCCTCGAGCACCTGGGACCGAAGGTGCCGATGCACTTCACGGCCTTTCACCCGGACTTCCGGATGACCGACCATCCGCCGACCCCGGTCGAGACGCTCCGCCGGGCCCGGCGCATCGCGCTGGATGCGGGCATCCACTACGCCTTCACGGGGAACGCCCACGATCCCGACGGCCAGTCGACCTGGTGCCATGCCTGCGGGCAGCGCCTTATCGGCCGTTCCGGCTACCGGATCGACAGCTGGAACCTGACCCCCGAAGGCCGCTGCAACGTCTGCGCCACCCCCGTCAGCGGCGTCTTCGAATCCGCCCCCGGCCACTGGGGCTCCCGCCGTCTCCCCATCCGCCTCGCCGAATATACCTGACCTTATGGAGTGTGGGAGCTTCCTCCCCGCTTTAGCGGGCGCGGCTTGCCGCGGTCCCGCGAGGGCTGGTTTTGCGTTGCGGTCGACCGGTATCCTTGCCGCGCGATGCGCATCCTGTTTCTGACCCACGGCTTCAACAGCCTGACCCAGCGCCTGTTCGTGGAGCTGCGGCGGCTGGGGCACGAGGTGTCGATCGAGTTCGACATCAATGACGGGGTCACGGAGGAGGCGGTGGAACTCTATCGTCCGGATCTGGTGATTGCGCCGTTTTTGAAGCGGGCGATTCCGGAGGCCGTCTGGCGCCGAACCCTGTGCTGGATCGTGCATCCGGGGCCGCGTGGCGACCGGGGGCCCGCGGCGCTGGACTGGGCGATCGAGGAGGGCGCTCGGGAGTGGGGCGTTACGGTGCTGCAGGCCGACGCGGAGATGGACGCGGGTGACGTCTGGGCCTCGGTCAACTTCCCGATGCGCAACGCGTCCAAGAGCAGCCTGTACCGGCGGGAGGTCACCGACGCAGCGGTGCAGGCGGTGACCCTCGCACTGGAGCGCCTGCAGGACCCCGGCTTCCGGCCAACGCCACTGCCGGTCGACCCGGACGGGAGCCGCGGCCGCTGGCGGCCGGCCTTCACCGCG
>JAGTVE010000212.1 GCA_018224485.1 Thioalkalivibrio sp.
CGCCTCCAACCTGCTGGACAAGCTGGAGCAGGGGGGCCTGGTCGAACGCCGCCGCCGGGGACGCGACCAGCGGATCGTCCGACTCTTCGTGACCGACGCAGGACAGGCGCTGCTGGACCGGGCGCCGGCGGCGCCGCAGGGAGAACTGAACCGGGCCCTTCAGGATATGGAACCCGCGCAGTTGCTGGGACTGGAAGAGGCCCTGGAGTCGATCATCGCGCGGATGTCGTCGACCGAACCGAAGGCGGGGCTGCAGCCCTACGAGGGGACCCGATGAACGGAACCGGGCAACCCGCATGCAGCGGAGGCTGGCCCCTCCCCACGCCGGCGGAGCGCGGCTGGCCCAGGCGCCAGCACCCGCGCTCGCGGAAGCCCTGTGCCGCGGCACGCCGCGCCCGTTCCCGCGAGGAGGCACGCGAATGACGATTGACCTTTGGCGCAGGTCCCGGCCCGTGCTGTGGTCCCTGCTGGTGCTGATCGGGCTGGCGCTCTCCGCCCAGGGGTTTGCCAAACCGGCCTTCGACTCGCCTCCGGAGAGGGATTCGGCCGGCTTCTTCAAGCTGAACTGGGATGGGGCGGAGCGCTTCGAACTGGAACAGGCGTCGGGACCGGAGTATCAGGACGCGCGTATCGTCTACCGCGGAGGCGATACCCGTACGACCGTCAGCGGCCTTCCGAACGGCGAATACCGCTTCCGGATCCGGGAGGAGGGCGCCGAGGAGTGGGCCGACGAGACAGTGGTGGTGGTGGAACATCATTCACTCGGCCGCGCATTCCTGTTTTTCGCCCTCGGCGCCGCGCTCTTCGTGGTGCTGATCCTGGCCATCGCACGGGGAAGGAGACTGACATGAACAACCTAACCGAAAACGCCCGCATCACCCCGCCAGCCGACACTGGCGGATTGCGGGTGGACATGGCGCGCCTGCGCCAGGACGTCCTCGACCTCGGGCAGATCGGCCGCGATGCGGTGCTGGGCCTGAACCGGCGCGCCTTCAGCGACGGCGACCGGCAGGGCCGCGACTGGTTCCGGCAGCGTCTGGCCACCGCCGGGCTGGAGCTGTTCCAGGACGGCGCGGCCAACCTGCACGGCCGGCTGGGCTACGACGGCCAGCGTCCCGCCGTGGTGATGGGCTCCCATCTCGATACCGTCCCCGGCGGGGGCCCGCTGGACGGCGCGCTGGGCGTCCTGGTTGGCCTGGAGGTGCTGCGCCGGGTGAAGGAGGAGGAGATTCCGCTGCGCTACCCGCTCGAGGTGATCGACTTCAGCGACGAGGAGGGACGCTTCGGCGGCATGTTCGGCTCGCAGGCGCTGGCCGGGCAGCTGACCCCGGAGCGCATCCAGAGCGCGCGCGACCTCGAGGGCGTCACGCTGGTGGACGCGATGGCGTCCTGGGGCCTGGATGCCAACGAGGCCCTGACCGCGCGGCGCGACCCCGCGACCATCCACGCCTTCCTGGAGCTGCACATCGAGCAGGGGCCGGTGCTGGATCGCAAGCGGATCGGCGTCGGCATCGTCGAGGCGATCACGGGCCTGTTCAAGTGGGAGGTACGCCTGAAGGGCCAGCCGAACCACGCCGGCACCACACCGATGGACATGCGCATCGACGCCTTCCAGGGGCTGGCGGAATTCGGCGGAGAGGTCAACCGGATCCTCGAGGAGCACGGTGGCCAGAACAGCCGCGCCACCATCGGCCGCGTGGAGCTGTGGCCCGGCGCGCCGAACACGATACCGGGACAGGCCACCTTCTCCTTCGAGGTGCGCGACACCGACGAGCGCGTGTTGAAGGCCCTGTCCGACGCCTCGCGACGCACACTATCCAGCGTCGCCCGGCGGCGTGACCTGATGTTCGAGTTCGACGTCCTCTCCGAGATCACCCCGACCCGATGCGACCCCGGCCTGCTGGACATGCTCGCGAGCGAGGCGGAGACCATGGGCCTCGACTACCTGCGCCTGCCCAGCGGCGCCGCGCACGATACGCAGAGCATGAGCGCGGTCACCCGCACCGGCATGATCTTCGTGCCCAGCATCGAGGGACGCAGCCACTCCTCCGGCGAGTGGACCAACTGGGAGGACATCGAGGCCGGGGCCAACCTGATGCTGCGCAGCGTGCTCGCGCTCGCCGCGAGGCACTGAGAGGAAGACGCCGCATGAACGACAAGGTCGCCCCGCTCACCGATTTCGATGCCCTCGATCCACTCCGCGAGCAGTACCGCGGCAGCCTGATCTCCACACGTCTGCTGCGCCAGGAACTGGCGCGGCATCACGTGACACTCCTGTGCATCGATCTGCAGTACCTCGACGCGGCGCGCGGCTTCGGCGTGTTCGCCGACGCCGCGGCCTCGGGCGTACCGCTGAAGGCCCAGGATTACTACTTTCAGGAACTCGAGGCCGTGGTGCTCCCGAACGTGCGCAGGCTGCAGGATGCCTTCCGCACCCACGGACTGGAGGTGATCCACTCGCGCATCCAGTCGATGACCCGCGACGGCCGCGACCGCAGCCCCGGACACAAGCGCCTGAACCTGCATGCACCACCGGGATCGAAGGAGGCCGAGTTCCTCGAGATCGTCGCGCCGGTCGGTGACGAGATTGTCTTGAACAAGACCGCGAGCGGCGTGTTCAATTCGACCAACCTGCACTACGTGCTGCGCAATCTCGACATCAGCTCGATCTTCATCGTCGGCGTGTACTCGAACGAGTGCGTGTCCACCGCGGTGCGCGACGCCTGTGATCTCGGCTTCTACGTCACGCTGGTCGAGGACGGCTGCGCCACCGTGACGCCGGAGTTGCAGGAGGCCACCATTGCCACCATTCGCGACCGCTATGCGCGGGTGATGACCACCGATCAGGCCATCGCCGAGATCACCCGGGTGCGGGAGGCCTCATGACCGTCGCCGAAGAAGTCGCGATCCTGCCCGAGGGCATTGCCTGGGGAATCCTGGTCGTCTTCGGCATCCTGTGGGTGATCCTGGGCTGGTACCTCGGCCGCAAGAACAAGACGGCCGAGGACCACATGCTGGCCGGCCGCAACGTCGGCCTGGCCCTGGCCACGGCCACCGCAATGGCCACCTGGGTGACCGCGAACACCACGATGACCGCGCCGCAGCTCGCGCTGCAGCTGGGCGTGTGGGGCATGTTCGGCTACTCCCTCGGGGCGCTCGGCCTGATCCTCTTCGCACCGCTGGCCCGGCGCATCCGCGAGCTGATGCCGCACGGCTTCACCTCCGGAGACTTCATCCGCCTGCGCTTCGGGAAGTTCACATGGCGGGTCTTCCTGGTGGTGTCGCTGATCTACGCATTCGGCTGGCTGGTCAGCCTTGCCATGGCCGGCGGCGTGCTGATCAACGCCCTGGCCGGCATCGACTACCGCGTCGGCATGACCGTGATCCTCACCGTCTGCGTGCTGTACACGCTGCTCGGCGGGCTGCGCGCGGTC
>JAGTVE010000213.1 GCA_018224485.1 Thioalkalivibrio sp.
GCCCCCGAGGGCCCGTTCGGAGATCACACCGGCTACTACAACGAGGTGGACGACTTCCCGGTCTTCACCATCGACCGCATCACCCACCGTAAGGATCCGATCTACCACAGCACCTACACGGGTCGGCCCCCCGACGAGCCGGCGATCCTCGGAGTCGCGCTGAACGAGGTCTTCGTGCCGATCCTGCAGAAGCAGTTTCCCGAGATCGTGGACTTCTACCTGCCGCCCGAGGGCTGCTCCTACCGGCTCGCGGTGGTCAGCATGCGCAAGCAGTACCCCGGCCACGCGAAGCGGGTGATGATGGGCGTCTGGTCCTTCCTGCGCCAGTTCATGTACACAAAGTTCGTGATCGTGGTCGACGACGACGTGAACACCCGCGACTGGAAGGACGTGATCTGGGCGATCACCACGCGCATGGACCCGGCACGGGACACAGTGCTGATCGAGAACACCCCGATCGACTACCTCGACTTCGCGTCGCCGGTCTCCGGCCTCGGCTCGAAGATGGGCCTCGACGCCACCGGCAAGTGGCCCGGCGAGACCAACCGAGAATGGGGCCGCCCGATCAAGATGGACGAAGAAGTAAAACGCCGTGTCGATGACCTGATGCAACAGTTGCAACTTTGACAGAGAGCGTCGCCCTGCCGCCACCGCAACGTGAAGGTCGCGCCCTTCTCCCCTCTCCCGCAAGCGGGAGAGGGGCCGGGGGTGAGGGCCAAACGCCGCTCCCACGGGGGTGGGATCTGTGGGAGCGGCTTCCAGCCGCGATGCCCTTAGCCGAGCCAGCCCTCAGCGCTTCGAGTCGCTCCCGGCGGATTCGTCCCCGCAAGCGGGGGAGGGAGCCTTCATCGTCAGGGCTGGCGAAGTGCCATGACCGTGCGGCGCAGGGTGGGCCAAGCGCAGCGGGCCCACCATCCTGGATCAGCCCCCACTCAGGCTCGCCTCGATCCCCGATATCGCATCGTCGTAACGCGGGCACCACTGCAGCGCCTCGCGGATCCGGGTGGAGTCGATGCGCCGCTGCTCGCGCATGAAGCTGGCCATGCCTGGGTAGGCCGCGTAGTAGGCCTCGAGATCCTCGATGCAAGGCGGCAGTTCCACGCCGATCCGCTTCGCCACCGCACGGGCGAAGTCCGTGCTGCTCAAGTGCTCCGCGTCCGCGAGGTTGAAGCGACCGGTCGGTCCGTCATCGGCCAGCAGGCGCAGGATCGCGGCCACGATGTCGTCGCGGTGGATGCGGTTGCCCGGCGGGCAGACCTCGGGACAGGGCAGCTCCAGTCCGGCGCGGATCTGTTCCTCGCGCAGGCGTCCGGGCCCATAGATCCCCGGCAGGCGCAGGATCACCCAGTCAGTCCCCCAGCGTTCCGCGGCCTCGACCACGGCGGATTCCGCGTCCAGCCGCCGCATGGCGCGCGCCGTCGCGGCGCGAAGCGGCGCGGTCTCGTCCACCACCGCCCCCTCCTGATTGCCGTATACGCCGGTGGTGCTCGCGTAGAGCAAACGCTCCGGCGGCCGATCCTCCAGGGCCCGCAGGAACCTGCGCAGCCGCGGATCCCCCTCCGCGTTGCCCGGGGGCGGCGCGAGGTACACGATCCTGCGCGTGTCGATATCCTCCAGCGCCACCGGATCCCGGTCCAGGTCCACTGCCTGAGCCCGCGGATTCCCCTCGGGCTCGCGGCGCAGGCCCGTCCAGTCAACACCCAGGTCCTCGAGGGCCCACGCCAGCGCATGACCCACGTATCCCAGGCCCACGATCAGGGCCGGTCGGGTCTCCGACATCCCCACGTACCCCCGGCTTGTTTGCGTTCGACACCCGATTGTCGACAATTCGCGTCTTGATCTCCACCAGGACGGCTTCATGGCGTTTACTGTGACCGTAAAACCGGCGGACCACGAGTTCGAGGTCGAGGACGAAGAGACCGTCCTCGAGGCCGCGCTCAGGCAGGGGTTTGCCTTCCCCTACGGCTGCCGCAACGGTGCCTGCGGCTCCTGCAAGGGCAAGGTCCTTTCCGGCGAAGTCAGCTACGGCCCCACGCGCCCGCCCGGCCTGAGCGCCGAGGACGAGGCGGCCGGCTTCGCGCTGTTCTGCCAGGCGGTGCCGGTCGACGATCTCGAGATCGAGGTGCGCCAGATCGGCGCTGCCCGCGACATCGTCGTGAAGACGCTGCCCTGTCGTGTCGCGCGGCGCAGCTTGCTCGCGCCGGACGTGGTCGAGCTGCGGCTGCAACTGCCGGCCAGCGAGCGGCTGCAGTTCCTCGCGGGTCAGTTCCTCGACATCCTGCTGAAGGGTGGCGAGAGGCGGAGCTACTCGCTCGCGAACGCGCCGCACGACGACGAGCATCTGGTCCTGCACGTGAAGAAGGTCCCCGGCGGGCGCTTCTCCGACGCCGCCTTCAACGAGATGAAGGAGAAGGCCCTGCTGCGCATCGAGGGGCCGCTCGGCAGCTTCATCCTGGACGAGGAATCCGAGCGTCCGCGCCTGTTCGCGGGCGGGGGCACCGGCTTCGCGCCGCTTAAGGGCATGATCGACCACCTGATGGAACAGGGGCTGGAGCAGCCGATCCACCTCTTCTGGGGAGCGCGCGATCCCGAGGGTATCTACGCCCCGGACTGGCTCCGCGAGCAGGACGAACGGGCGGGTGATCGCTTCCGCTTCACGCCCGTCTTGTCGGAGGCCGCGGCCGAGGAGGTGGCGGGCTTCCCGGCCACCACCGGCTGGCTGCACGACGCGCTGCTCGCCACCTACCCCGATCTCTCCGGCTTCGACGTCTACATGGCCGGCCCGCCACCAATGATTCAGGCGGCCCGCAAGGCCTTCACCGCCGCCGGCCTCCCCGAAGACCGCCTCTTCTACGACAGCTTCGAGCCCGCCGCCAAAC
>JAGTVE010000214.1 GCA_018224485.1 Thioalkalivibrio sp.
AAACCCCGCTTGTTTGCAGATTGCAAGAGGGGCGAACGGCCGAACGGGTCGCAGGCAAACCCCGGCGGTACCGGAGGGTGCCGTCAGTGCAGGTGTGCCTAGCCGCGTCATCGTCCGTCTCCCCGGATCCCCGATGCCACTCCGTACGAGCCGCATTTCCGGGTCTCCTGATATGAGCGTAGGGGAAACGAAGAGCCGCCACCGGCGTCCGACTGACGTGCGTCAGTCACACTGGCGAAATCCTTCCGGAGTGCGGCCTGGCTCAGTGACGGGCGGGCGCCCGCTGGGACTCGAGCTGCAGCTGCTCGGGATCGAAACGGAGCTCGGAGTCGGTTTCAACGAGCCGTCCATCACGTTTGAGCATCGCGATCACTCTGGCCGCGGTTTCACTGGAGATATCCAGCATTCCCGCCATATCGGTGCGGCTGATGCGTGGGCATGGATCGGGATGCGCGAATTCCGCAAGCCACCGCAGAAGCTTCAGCACCCGGTCGCGGGAGGCCCCCGTCGCGACGGTCGCCAGGAAGTCATCGACGTTTCGAAGCTGCGAGAGCCACCGCTGCTGCAACTGGGTGTACAGGGCCGGTTCCCGGTACAGCAGATCGGCCAGGATATCGACGGGTATGCGGCACAAGCCGGCCGGTGTCAGCGTCGTCGCGTTCCGTTCGTAGCAGGACTCGAGAAGGGCCTCCAGGCCCAGCATGTCGCCGGGACCCAGCAGCCGCAGGATACGCTGATGCCCCGACTCGTCCTCGTGCCAGACCTTGATGAACCCGTGCCGGATGGTGAACAGCGAATCCGCGGACTCGCCCGCCCGGATCACCGGGACACCCGCAGGCGGGACAAAGTTCTCGACCCTCAGCAGCAGTCGACCCAGTCTCTGCGGTCCAACCGCTG
The DNA here is from genome assembly GCA_018224485.1 of Thioalkalivibrio sp. Taxonomy (GTDB): domain Bacteria; phylum Pseudomonadota; class Gammaproteobacteria; order Ectothiorhodospirales; family Ectothiorhodospiraceae; genus Thioalkalivibrio. The sequence goes on from JAGTVE010000214.1 coordinate 898, forward strand.
CGAAGGGCATGCGCGACTCTGACCGGCACTCTCGGCAATCCACCCGGAGCGCCCAGTAATCCCAGAGACAACGCGCTTCGTCATGTTCAGAGGTGATCATCCCGTGTCGCCCGTCATTCAATCCCTACCCTGAACATAGCAGATCCGCCGGGTTCCGCCTCAGCCGGTCCGGTCGAACCGGGCGCATCCGTCTCTCACGGCCATCGACCGCGGCGTGTCTCCCCGGGGCTTTTTGTCGAAGGCTCATCGCAGGGTGCAGGTCTCGCCGGCCCCCGATACGATGGAAATCGTGAGCGAGCAGGCGCAGAGGTAGTGGCATGGGCACGTATCGAGCCATAATTGACAACGGTCAGTACAGATCCCACGGCTTGACTGTGCTTCGCCTATACCTATCACAGGAGTTGACCATATGCCGATGGTGGCCTCGGGACAAGGATTGGGGCCGTGGACCATCGAGGAGCGATCGATGACTGCTGAATCGACTGTTGGCGGCCCGCTGGATGCTCACAGCCTCGCGATCTCAAGCCGCACAACTGCAGGAGTGCACACCATGATTCCGTCTCACCTCAGGCCGTTGCTACTCTTCACACTTCTGTTATTCGGCGTTTTCCTGAATCCGGTCTCGCTTGGCGCCTCCGACGCCGAGAGCGGAATCGCCTACGTCGGAGAATCCCGTTGCAAGGCCTGTCACAACATCCCCAAGACCGGCCTCTTCCATGACGACTGGGCGGCAACAGCGCATGCCAGGGCGTTCGACGCGCTGACCGAGGACGAGAGGCGTAACCCGCAATGCCTCGAGTGCCACACCACCGGTTATGGCGCGCCCGGCGGCTTCGTAAGCCTGGCCGAAACGCCGAAGATGGCCAACGTGCAGTGCGAATCCTGCCACGGACCCGGGGCGGAGCATCTTGCCAGCGCCATACGCAACATGAGAAACCCCGCGGCGGTCGTCCCGCCGCCCACAGTGCCGGACGAGATGAACTGCAGGGGCTGCCACAACGAACGCAGCCCGACCTGGAGAGAGGACCGTTACGTTGCACCGAACGGCAAGAAATCCGGGTTCAACTACGAGATGGCCTTTCCGCGGGCAGCGCACGTCGATGTATTCCGTGCCCTGGGGCAGGACGATCCTGATCCCTATCAGCCGCGCGTGCGGGTTCCGTGCGAATGAAGAAGAGCCATGAGCGTGAATGCTTTCACTGGCGGAGCACGATCCCCACCCGGTCCGGGGACACCGCCGTCATGCCGGCATCGCTCCTGGTTCGGGCCGATCTTCGGCGTGAGCGCGACACTGGCCATCACGCTGGCGCCCTGGCCGGTGCTGTGCCAGGAGGATGTCCCCGTCAACGCGGTGGAGACCGATAACAGCACCGAGCAGCCGATCGACCCGTCCTCGTTATCCTTTTCCGGAACACTGGACGCCACCTACGGCCTGCGCCGTTTCTCTGGGCGCAGCGACAAGGATCTGCAGACCTTCCTGTCGCTGCGTGCCGAGGATATCGTTGCGGATCGGCTGGATGCCGCCATCTCCCTCTACTGGCACGATGACCTGGATGGCCTCTCCAGTCCTCCCGCTGGCGAGACCGTGACGGAAGAACCCCGGCCGGGACGTCGAGGCGAGGGGCGCCGACGGCGGGATGCCTACGAGGTCGATCCACGCGCGTCGGACCCGTTCCTCGACCTCGACCAGGCCGCCGACAACGATTTTCGGCTCTACACGGCCTACGCGAACCTCAACCACGCTGGCATTCCCGGCGGCAGTCTCCGCCTTGGACGTCAGTTCATCGACGAGATCGACTTCGTCCACTTCGACGGTGCCTCCGTGCAATTGCGGCCCACCCCTCGCGTGGACGCCAAGGTCTTCGGGGGAAGGCCGGTCAGCTTCTTCTCGGGAACCTCCGGTGAATCACTCTACGGCACCCGGGGCGAGTTCCGGCCCACCTCCCGGGCAAGGGCTGCCGCAACCTACTATCGCTACGAAGGCACCCGCGTTACGGACAAGCTGCTCTCGGTGGAGGGCTGGTACCGCTGGTCTCCCTGGACGCAGTCCCACCTGAAGTACTCCTGGCTGAACTCCGACCCCTACATCGTGCAGACGGATCACTTCTTTCGCGCGGACTCGGCGGACCTCGACCTCAGCCTGCAGACCGTGAGTCTGCTGGAGCCGGTGGGCGCAAGCACGCTCAATTTCAATCCCTATTTCCCGCTGCTGAACAGCTTCACGCCCTTTGACTACGGCTCCATTCTGGCGATCAAGGGGCTCGGCGAGAGACTGAGCCTGCGCGCCGGTATCGACCTCCGCAGGGCGGAGGGCGTGGACGATCCCGTGACCGGCTTCAACAACCGTGACTTTCGACGAGGCACGCTCGGAGTCGAGGTCAGACCGGCCGAGACACTGACGCTCGCCCTGGATGCGGAGTACTGGGAGGTCGATGCAGACGACCGTTTCAGCGGCCTTTCCGGCGAGGTTGATTACCGCCCGACATCGCGCTGGACGCTGACCGCGGGGGCCGAATACGGCGAATACGTCCAGGTTTACCGGGACGAACTCGCCTTCCTCTTCGGCGAAGAGAAGACCTTCCGCATCACTCCCGACGTGATTACGTATTTTGCAAGCGCTCGATGGCAGGATGGTCGGGTCGCCCTCTCGGCAGCGCTGGAACATGAGGACAACAGTGAGGACAGCGATGACTGGCTCCGATTCCAGATGCGCCTGGGCCTGCGGTTCTAGGATGGGCCGGGTGAGGCAATACCTCGCGGCCATCCTGCTGATGCTCGCCGCGGTCGCCCTTGCCGGTTGCGACGGGGACGAGACGACGGAGGTGGCGGGCACCTTCCCCCACCAGCCCCACCTCGAGCTCTACCTGCCTTGTGCGACCTGCCATGAACTGCAGGGCGATACCTTCGAGAAAGGCTCCATGCAGACCTGTGTGACCTGCCACGACCTTGACGACGAAGCGGTGTTCGGTGGCTGCGAGGACTGCCATCAGCGCCACCAGGTGGAGGTCACCGAGGACTCGGTCCTGAACCATCGTCCGTTCTTCGCCTCGATGCTACCCAGCAATCTCCGGGATGTTCGCTACCGGCACGCGGACTTTCCCGTGGAGAACGAGGATCAGTGCCTGGACTGTCACCAGAACCTGACCACCTCGACGGGCTCCACGTTTGCCAATATTCCCACAATGGACGCCGCAATGGCGGCACACGAGGGCCGGGGGCTTTCCCTGGAGTGCGAGACGTGCCACCTGGAGCTGAACCGGCTTACGCCTCCGATGACCCACGACAGCCACTGGGCCGAGCTGCACGGGCGCGTCTCGATGTTCGACGCCCAAGGCCAGTGCCTGCTGTGTCATCAAGAGAGCACCTGCAGCACCTGTCACAGCCTTGAGAAGCCGCGCGATCACACCAGCCTCTTTCGCAGGAAGACCCACGGAATGCTGGCGTCCTGGGATCGCTCACGCTGCCTGACCTGCCATCGGTACGACGCCTGCGTTTCCTGTCATCGGGCGTCGGCAAACCCCATTCCGCCCCGAGGATTTCACAGGCCGGATGCCTCGTGCCTTGGCTGCCATAGCCCCGCTGCCGCGGAATTTGCAGGCCGCAACCGCCCGCCGGAGCGATTCAAGCCCATGCCCCACCGCATGCTGATGGGCGCCTCGGCACAGAAATGCCTGGAATGCCACCGTTTCTGATGCAGTCCGCCCTCCGGGCCCGCCTTCGGCGATTCGAGTCGCTCCAGGCGGATTAGTCCCCGCAAGCGCGGGAGGGGAATCTTCATCGTCAGAGGTGGCCACGGGCCATGGCAGTCAGGCGCCGCCCACTGACCCGTCCGACGAAGCGCTACACTAGCGGCGGCTGAGATTCCACGAGAGGCGGACCCCGGCAAGATGGACAAGGAAAGCGGACAGACACTGTGGTTTACCCGCCGCGACGGGGAGGTTCGCGGCCCCCATCCAGCGGGGCTGATCTCCCGCTTTCTGATCATTGGCCGGCTGACGCCGGAAGACGAGATCAGCCTGGATCGGGAGACCTGGCTGCCCATTCGCGAACACCGCCAGCTCATTCCCGAGGAACTCGAGCACGCGGACACATCCGAGGGACGCGAGCGCCTGCTGCGGGCGCGACTGCGCGAGGACGAGCGCGTGCGCGACCGACGGGAGGGCGACGGGCCTCCGCCGGAAACCGCCGAACCGCGCGGGCCCGACCGGCGCCGACCCGAACCCCCGGAAATCATCAGTCACCGCCGCAAACGTGCGCAGTGGCTGAGCCGGCCCGGAGCCACGCTCGATGCCGCGATGCGCGGCCCGGCCCCCTGGCTCCTCGCGGCCGCCGCGACCCTGGTGGCCGTTCTGTTGTTCTTCTGGGCCACGGATCGGGGTGCACCAGCCGAACCTCCCGCCTGCCACCTCCCGCCGGCACCCGAGGTCAACTGGAGTTACTGCCGGATGCCGGGCATGGACCTGCGCGGGGCGGACCTGAGCCGCGCCCTGCTCCGCAATACCGATCTCCTGGGTTCGCGCCTCGAGGGCGCCCGATTGGTGGAGGCGGACCTGAGCTATGCCGAGCTGCAGCGCACGCTTCTGGAGCGCGCCGATCTGCGTCGGGCCACGATCATCGGAGCCGCACTGCAGAACGCGGTGCTGACCGACGCCCGGCTGGATGGAGCGGATCTCAGCTTCGTGAATCTGACCGGGGCCAGCATTGCAGGCGCCTCGTTCGACGGCGCCATCCTCGACCGGGCGGTGTGGATAGACGGCAGGATCTGCGCGACCGGGTCGGTCGGGACCTGCGACTGAAGGCGTTCACGGTGGTGGGCCCGCTGCGCTTGGCCCACCCTACGGGACTCGTGGGTGATCAACAGCAGTGCTGTGGCGTTATCGGCGGCGACATCATAAGCTCTGCAACGATCCGTCATGACGCTACCCCTGACCAGCCAGTACCGCGAACTCTTCCTGCGTGACCTCCCGCTGCTGGATGTCCGGGCGCCGGTGGAGTTTGCCCAGGGGGCCTTTCCCAATGCAGACAACCTCCCGTTGCTGACCGATGCCGAGCGGCACGATGTCGGCCTGCGCTACACCGAGCAGGGGCAGCCGGCCGCAATCGAACTGGGCCACGCACTGGTCGGCGGCGAGACTCGGGAGGCCCGCCTGCAGGGTTGGCTGCAGTGGTGCGAGCGGCACCCGGACGGCCAGCTCTACTGCTTCCGGGGCGGCATGCGCTCGGGCATCGTGCAGGAGTGGCTGGCGGACGCCGGACGGTTGATACCGCGCATCCGCGGCGGCTACAAGGCGATGCGCCGCTTCCTGCTGGAGAGCCTGGAGGAGACCACCGCGACACTGCCGCTGGTCCTGCTCTCCGGCCGCAGCGGCACCGGCAAGACGCGCGTGATCGAAGGGCTGGATCACGCGGTGGACCTGGAGGGCTTGGCGCGGCATCGGGGCTCGGCCTTCGGACGACGCCCCGGGGGGCAGCCGACTCAGATCGACTTCGAGAACGCGTTGGCGATCCGGCTGCTGCGGCTGCAGGCGCGCGAGCACATGCACGGACCGACCCCGGTGGTGCTCGAGGACGAGAGCAAGCTGGTGGGCCATCGGCTGATACCGCCGGTGCTGCACACCCGCATGAAGGCGGCACCCAGGGTCTTCATAGAGGAGACGCTCGCCAGCCGCGTACAGGTCACCATCGAGGACTACGTGCTGCAGCCGCTGGTGGAATACGCCGAGCACCACGGCACGGAACAGGCCCTGGACCGCCTCGGCGCGGAACTGCTTGCGTCGCTGGACCGCATCCGCAACCGCCTCGGGGGGGCGCGGCATCAGGCACTGCGCGCCATGATGGAATCGGCCCTTGCCGCCCAGGCGCGGACGGGAACTGCCGAAGCGCACCGGGGCTGGATCGAGGCCGTGCTCGCGGAGTACTACGACCCCCTGTACGAACACGCGCTTGGTCGGCAGGGCGATATCGGGCAACCGCTGTTCGTCGGTAGCCGCGCCGAGGTCCTCGCGTTCCTGCAGCAGTTGGCCGACAGCCCTGCGCCACCCCTCGCGCGGAGCCGCCAGGGGCCGAGCCCCTGATGCCGGGGCAACGCTCCCCCGCGGACGCGGGCGGGAAATTTTCATCGTCAGGGGTGGCCACGCACCATGAAAGTCAGCGTGAAAGTCCGGCATTTCTCCCCTCTCCCGCTTGCGGGAGAGGGGTCGGGGTGAGGGCCGGGGGTGAGGGCCGGATCCGACGCCGTACCCCCACCCCAGCCGTTACTCCGGGCATCCTGCCCTCCGCCCTTCGGGCCCGCCTGCGGCGGTTCGAGTCGCTCCCGGCGGATTTGTCCCCGCACGCGGGGGAGGGAGCTTTCATCCTCGGGGGTGGCCGTGCGCCATGAGAGTTAGCGCTTGAGCAACCCGCCCTCTCGCGCTGAGACGTCGGCTCCGGCACCCGACTCCCCGGCCAGTGTGGTCAGGATCTCCTCCGCAAGACGCTGCACCGCGACCTGACGGTCGCCGCGCGCGGGATCGAAGAGCTCCGGGTTGAGGCGGGACCAGCGGGGTTTCAAGCGGGCCTCCCGCACCGGCGCCGGCAAGGGATCGCGCGCCCAGCGTGCCTGAATCGGATCCCCGGTCGCCAGCGGCTCCTGGGCCGCGTGGCCACGCTGCAGCA
>JAGTVE010000215.1 GCA_018224485.1 Thioalkalivibrio sp.
CCAACGCAACCTCGAGCAGGCACGCGTGGCCGTGGATGGCCGCCAGCAGGCCATCGCGGAGGCCCCCAGCCGCCTTGCTCAGGCCGAGGCGCGGGTCCAGCGCGCCGCGGCCGCCGCCGAGCGCGCCCGGATGGATCTCGCCCGCACCGAGATCCGGGCTCCGTCTGCGGCCCGGGTGGTCGAGGTGCACGTGAGTCCAGGCGAGCGGGCGCGCGTCGGTGACGCCCTCGTCCGCGTATACGCGCTGGACGACCTCGAGATCCGGGCTAGCCTGCCGGAAATGATCGTGCCCCGGATCAACGATCTGCTGGATGAAGGCGTTTACTTGTCGGCGGAGGCCATGGTGGGGGGTCGTCATATACGCGCCTCGCTGGATCGGCTCGCGGGCGAGACGCGCAGTGGCGAGGCCGGGATCAGCGCCATCTTCCGGGTCGTCGAAGGTGGTGGGGAACTGCCGCTGAACCGCTTCGTGAGCCTGCGCCTGAGCCTGCCGGAAGAGACCGGGAGCGTGGTCGTGCCCTTCGAGAGCCTGTACGGCCGCGATCGGGTCTATCGCGTGGTGGACGGTCGCATGCAGGGCCTGACGGTCGAGCGCCTGGGTCAGGTAACGGATCTGGACGGACGCACGCGGGCGCTGATCCGTCACCCGGATCTGCAGGACGGCGACATCCTCGTGGCCACCCGGCTGCCGAATGCGGTCGACGGCCTTCGCGTCGACGTCGAGATGAACGACCCCGACGAGCGCGGATGATGCCCCGATGACCAGCACAGTGAAGGAGAGCAGAGGTCCCGCGGGACCCCACGACCGCAGGGGCGGCCTGATCGAACTCTTCCTGCGGCACCGCCTTGCCGCCAACCTGCTGATCGCACTGATGGTCCTCGGCGGGTCCTTCGCCTTCCTGAACCTGAACACGCAGTTCTTCCCGAACTTTCAGCTTGACATCATTTCCGTGCGGGTAGTGTGGACCGGGGCCAGCGCCGAGGACGTGGAGCGCGGCATCACCGATCCGCTGGAGCAGGAATTGCGTACGGTGGACGGCATCCGCGAGATGACATCGACATCCGCACTCGGAGTCGCATCCATCACCATCGAGTTCGAGGCCGGGACCGACATGACACTGGCCCTCGAACAGGTCAAGGACCGTGTGGACCAGCAGCGCGACCTCCCGGATGTCGCCGAGACGCCGGTGGTCACGCGCATCGTGCGCTACGAGCCGGTGGCCACCCTTCTGGTGACTGGCCTGGACAATCTCGACGAACTGCGAACGGTGGGCCGCCAGTTCGAACGCGAACTGCTGGATCGCGGGATCGCCCGGGTCGAGTTCACCGGGTTGCCCGAGGACGAGATGGCGATCCAGGTACCGACCGTCGCGCTATACGAAACCGGTCTGACCCTCGGCGACATCGCCGAGCGCATCGACGGGCTCAGCCGCGACATCCCGGCAGGCAGCGCCGGGCGCGCCGACACCGCCCGGCAATTGCGCAGCCTCGATCAACGCCGGGAGGTCATCGCCTTCGAGGACCTGCCACTGCGCTCCGACCCCGAACTGGGGCTGTTGCGGCTGGGTCAGGTCGCCGAGATCGAGCGGCGCCCGCGCGACGGAGAAGTGAGCGTCAGCGTGGAGGGACGGCCCGCACTCGAGATGCAATTGTTGCGCACCGAGGCCGGCGATTCCCTGGAGGGGGCACGCGTGCTCCAGGACTGGCTCCAGTATGTGCGGCCCACCCTTCCGCCCGGTGTCCAGGTCGAAGTCATCGACGCCTTCTGGGAGCTGCTGCAGGAACGCATCCTGTTGCTGTTGAAGAACGGCGCCGGGGGCCTGCTGCTGGTGCTCGGCATCCTGTTCCTGTTCCTGAACCGGCACGTCGCGCTGCGGGTGGCGGTGGGTATCCCGATCGCCTTCACCGCCGCGCTGATCGTGCTCTGGGTCGTGGGAGGCTCCATCAACATGATCTCGCTGTTCGGGTTCATCATGTCGCTGGGGATCATCGTCGACAATGCGATCGTCGTATCCGAGCACGCCTACACGCTGCATCAGAAGGGGCAGGATGCCACCGAGGCGGCCGGCAACGGCGCGCGCCGGATGCTGGCCCCCGTCATCTCCGCGTCCCTGACCACGGTGGCCGCCTTCCTGCCGCTGATGCTGATCGGCGGCATCATCGGCAACATCCTGTTCGACATCCCCCTCGTGGTGATCTGCGTGATCATCGCGACCCTGTTGATCGCGTTCCTGATTCTGCCAGCGCATCTACAGGGGGTGCTCTCCCGGCTCGAGCCATCGCCCGAGGGCAGCCTGAGGGCGCGTTTCGACGGTGGCTTCGAGCGCTTTCGCAACGGGACCTTCCGCCAGATGGTGTCACGCGCGGTCGACAATGCCGGCATCACCCTCGCGCTGGCCGTCGGCGCCGTGATCCTCGCCGTTGGTCTCGCCGCCAGCGGTCGCATCGGCTTCACCTTCTTTCCGGCACCGGAGGGCACGACGGTGAATGCCGGGGTGAACTTCGTCGCCGGCACGCCGCCCGTGCGTGTGGTCGACTTCCTGGATTCCGTGGAGGAGGCGCTGTACGAGGCCGAAGAGGCGCTGGGCGGCGGGCTCGTGGTCGCCGCGGTCGTGCGCCGTGGCCTCGGTATCGATCCGGGCGACGGCAGCGCCCCACGCGGGGAACAGTTCGGCAACATCCAGGTGGAGCTCGCTTCGCCGGAGGCGCGCACCGTGCGCAATCGCGAGTTCATCCGCGAGTGGGAGGAACAGGTCCAGCTGGCACCCGGTATCGAAAACTTCAGCATCAGTGAGCGGACGGGTGGCCCACCCGGCCGCGATCTCGACATTCGGCTGACCGGTGATGACCCTGATCGGCTCAAGGAGGCGGCCCTCGACCTCGCGGAGCTCTTCGCCGACTTCGCCGGCCTTTACGCGATCAACGACGACACCCCCTTCGGCCGCGAGCAGCTGATCTATTCGGTGAGCCCGGAGGGCCTTGCGCAGGGCCTTACCACGCAGGCCGTGGGTGCGCAGCTCCGCGACGCCTTCGACGGCCGTCTGGCACAGATCTTCCAGGACGGTCTGGAAGAGGTCGAGGTGCGCGTGCGCCTCCCGGACCGTGAGCGCCACCATACCGAGACCCTGGACCGTCTGCTGATCAGGCTTCCCTCCGGCGAGCTGGCCCCGATGGACAGCGTGGTCGAGATGAGCTCGCGCCAGGGATTCGAGACCCTCCGGCACGCGGACACGCGGCTGGCGATCCATGTCTCGGCGGAGGTCGATCGTGCAGTAAACAACGCCTCCCGCGTACGCGCGGCGCTCGAGGACGGGCCGCTCGACCAGCTGGCCCAGCGGCACGGGGTGGATTACTCCTTCGAGGGCCGGGCGGCCGACCAGGCGGAAACCTTCGCCGACATGCGCGTCGGGCTGGTTCTCGCGCTTGGGCTGATGTACCTGACGCTGGCCTGGGTCTTTGCGTCGTGGGGCTGGCCGCTGATCGTGATGGCGATCATTCCCTTCGGGATCCTCGGGGCCTTCCTTGGTCATTGGTTGATGGGGGTCGAACTGACCATCCTGTCCATGTTTGGCCTGTTCGGCCTGACCGGAATCGTCGTCAACAACTCCATCATCCTGGTCAGCTTCTATCAGGGGCTGCGCGACGAGGGGCTGGCCCTGCGGGAGGCCATCATCGAGGCCTCGTGCCAGCGTCTGCGCGCGGTGATCCTGACGTCAGCGACCACCATCGCGGGGCTTACGCCACTATTGTTTGAGGGTTCGCTGCAGGCCCAGTTCCTGATACCGATGGCCATCTCCATCGTCTTCGGACTCGGCGTCGCGACATTGCTCGTGCTGCTGGTGATCCCTGCCCTGCTGCGCCTGTACGAGAACCGCTTCGATCGCGGCGCCCTCACCGGCGCGACAGGCGTTTGACGACAGACCGGCTCCGGCCGTGCATGGGTCCCGGTACTTTGCTAAGCTGATTGTGCAACGCACAAATCGCGGACAGGCACCATCGACCGAGCCAACCGCCCTCGGTCCAGGAGCGTTTCGATGAGCGACCCCATCTCGCTTTCCGGCAAGACCGGCATCGTCACCGGTCTCGCCAACGAACACAGTATCGCCTTCGGATGTGCGCGTGCCCTGCACGCAGGCGGCGCAGATCTGATCCTGAGCTATGGGCACCCGAAGAGCGAACCACACGTGCGCCCGCTGGCGGAAGAGCTGGGCGATCCGCCGCTGATCCTCTGCGACGTGCGCGAACAGGAACAGCTCGAGGCCCTGTTCC
>JAGTVE010000216.1 GCA_018224485.1 Thioalkalivibrio sp.
ATGGCATCGAACGGTGGGTGCTGGCCGGCACCGACTACGTCTATCCGCGCACGGCCAACCGCATCGTCGAGGCCTACCTGAAGGCCAAGGGCGTGGCCGATGAAGACATCATGATCAACTACACGCCGTTCGGACACTCCGACTGGCAGAGCATCGTGGCCGAGATCAAGCGCTTCGGGGAACAGGGCAAGCCGACGGCCGTGGTCTCGACCATCAACGGCGACGCCAACGTTCCGTTCTACCGCGAGCTCGCCAACCAGGACGTGTCGTCCATTGATATCCCGGTGATCGCCTTCTCGGTCGGCGAGGAAGAACTCTCCGGCATGGACACCGGGCCGCTGGTGGGGCATCTCGCGGCCTGGAACTACTTCATGAGCGTGAACACACCCGAGAACGAGGCCTTCATCGCAAGCTGGCACGAGTTCATCGGCGACGAGAGCCGGGTCACCAACGACCCGATGGAGGCCCACTATATCGGCTTCAACATGTGGACACAGGCGGTGGAGAATGCCGGGACCACGGATGTCGACACCGTGATCGACGCACTGAAGGGCGTGCAGGTCCCCAACCTCACCGGCGGCACCGCCGAGATGCTGGTGAACCACCACATCACCAAGCCGGTGCTGATCGGCGAGATCCAGGAGGACGGCCAGTTCCTCGTGGTCTGGCAGACGGACGATCTGGTCCCCGGTGATGCCTGGTCGTCGCACCTCGAGGGCAGCCGCGACATCATCGCGGACTGGACCCCGCCGATCTCCTGCGGCAACTACAACACCGTGACCGAGGAGTGTGGGGGCCAGAACTACTGACCCGGAGTTGGGGCGGCGGTCCGCCGCCGCCCCTCTGCCCGACAATCGCCCCCCTTACCCCGGAGATCGCGGTGATTCGCAGCGGCACCCCATCCCTGCACCAACGGCTCCGGCGAGCCCTGAGCCTGCTGACCGGCGCACTTCTCCTGCTCGCCCTGACCACAGTCGCCGCCGATGCACCGGACAAGGCACTGGACCAGGCAACTGGCGAACAGGACGCGGAGGCCACCGGCGCGCCCGCCGTGGACACCCTGATCAGGGAACTGCCGGCCGGCAACTTCAATGACCGACGTCGCGTTGCCGAGGCCCTGGCCGAGGTCGGGGATCCCCGGGTCGCGGACATCCTGGCTGCGCTGGCCGACGGCCGGCTGCTCGCCACCGGGGACGACCCGCCCCGGATCCTGGTCCGCGACGTCGACGATCGCGCGGCCGGGACCGACGCCATCACCGGCGAGTCCGTCGCTGCGGACGTCCTGGCCGAGGCCAGACGTATCCCCGTGCACAACCCGCTGCGCAACGCGCTGCGCAGCCTCGTGGCCATCGCGAGCGTGGCCGATGCACGTCCGGAGCGCCGCATCCGTTCCCTGTCGCGGCTCATCCAGGACGGGGTCGATCCGGACTTCCTGCCCTTTCTCGAGGCACGGCTGGATGCCGAGGAGGATCCGCGGGCCTCCGATCTGCTGAAGACCCTGCTGGCGATCGCCGACCTCGATACCGGTGACGAGGCGGCGCGGGCCGCGGCGGTGGCGACCCTGCGCGGATCGCTCCTGCCCGAGGCCCGCCGCGCAGTGGCGGCTGCCGCTGCCGACGACCCGAGCGAACGGATTCGTGAGGCAGCCGCGGAGGCCGTCGAGCGCGCGGAGTCGCGGATCCGCCTCTTCCGCTTTAGCGAGAACCTGTTCTTCGGTCTGAGCGCGGGTTCGGTCTTGCTGCTCGCGGCAGTTGGCCTGGCGATCACCTTCGGCGTCATGGGCGTGATCAACATGGCCCATGGCGAGCTGATCATGATCGGCGCCTACACCACCTGGTTCATTCAGACCCTGATGCCCGGGGCACTGAGCACCAGCATCCTGCTGGCGATACCCGCGGCCTTTGTGGTGGCCGGACTGGTGGGCATTGCGATGGAGCGGGGTGTGATCCAGTTCCTCTACGGGCGGCCGCTGGAGACGCTGCTGGCCACCTTCGGCATCAGCCTGATCCTGCAGCAGGCGGTGCGCACCCTGTTCTCGCCGCTGAACCGCCCGGTGGCCTCTCCCGAATGGCTGAGCGGCTCGCTGAACATCAACCCGGTGCTGTCCCTGACGTGGAGCCGCATCTACATCTTAATCTTCGCGATCATGGTCTTCATCGCGCTGATTCTGGTGATGAAGAAGACCAGCCTGGGGCTGAAGGTCCGCGCCGTGGCACAGAACCGGCCGATGGCCCGGGCCCTCGGCGTGCGCACGGGCTGGGTGGATGCCCTGACCTTCGGGCTCGGGGCCGGACTCGCGGGCGTTGCCGGCGTAGCGCTCGCGCAGCTGACCAATGTCGGCCCGAACATGGGGCAGGCCTACATCATCGACTCCTTCATGGTGGTGGTCTTCGGCGGCGTCGGGAACCTCTGGGGCACCTTCGTCGGGGCAATGGGCCTCGGAGTGATGACGAAGTTCATCGAGCCTGACGTCGGGGCGGTGATGGCCAAGATCCTCGTGCTGATATTCATCATCCTGTTCATCCAAAAACGGCCGCGCGGACTCTTCCCGAAGAAGGGCCGGGCAGCGGAGAACTGACGCCATGCTGACGCGACGCCTGCTGACCAGCGATTGGGGCGGCACCCTCGTGCTCGGTCTTGTCGTGGCGATGCTGATCGCCGTACCCATCGCCAACCTGGTGATGCCGCCGGATTCGCCCTACTACCTGTCGAGCTACTGGGTGGCACTGCTCGGGAAGTTCCTGACCTTCGCGCTGCTCGCCCTCGCGATCGATCTGATCTGGGGCTACGCCGGGATACTCTCCCTGGGCCACGGGGCCTTCTTCGGCCTTGGCGGCTACGCGATGGGCATGTACCTGACGCGCCAGATCGGCGATCAGGGCGTATACGGCCATCCGGTACTGCCGGACTTCATGG
>JAGTVE010000217.1 GCA_018224485.1 Thioalkalivibrio sp.
GCCTGGTTCCTCCTCGCCCCCAGCCTGGTCATTCTTGTCCTGACAGGCCTTGTGCCCTTCCTCTATGTTCTGATCGTCGGCTTCTTCAACTGGAACCCGATCGCGGCCGTCCCCGAACCTTTCTGGGTGGGCGTAAACAACTTCCGCCGTCTGGTATTCGATGAAGCCTTTCTCGGTTCGCTCGGGCGCACGGTGATCTTCGCCGCCGTCACGGTGAGCCTGCAACTCGTGCTCGGCTTCATCCTGGCCTACATGTTGCTGGACGACTTCGCAGCGAAGCCAATCTTCCGCACCATCCACGCGCTGCCGCTGGTCATCGCCCCGATCGTGGTCGGCGCCATCTGGAAACTGCTGACCAACCCTGGCCTGGGCCCGCTTCCGTATTTCCTTCGCCGCATCTTTGGAATCGACTACAACATCAGCCGCTACGCCGACCAAGCCTTCTGGACGGTGGTGGTGATGGACATCTGGCACTGGACGCCCTTCGTCACTCTGGTAATCCTCGCGGGCCTGAGCGCCATGCCGAAGGAGCCGATCGAGTCCGCTCGCGTCGACGGCGCCAGCAGGTTCCAGGTCTTCCGCTTCATCACCATTCCGCTGATCAAGCCAGTCCTCCTCACGGTCGTGTTCCTGAGGGTGATGGACGCTCTGAGGATCGTCGACGAGGTGTGGATGCTCACCAGTGGGGGCCCCGGGACGGCTACCCGCTACGTCGGGATCCACATCTGGCGGGTGATCTTTCCTTCGACCTCCTATGGCTACGGATCGGCCATGTCGGTGCTCCTGCTCTACTTCACCATCGTGATCGCGTGGTTCCTCTATGTGACCATCATGGGCAGGAGGCAGGAAGGGTGAAGAACAAGAAACTCTGGAAGCGCATCGGGACGTACACCTTCTGGACGGTGTCCAGCCTGGTGACGCTGGTGCCGATCTACTGGTTGGCGCTGGTCTCCACCCGCAGTCGGGTGGAGCTCTTCGGCTCGCCGGACTTCTCTCCGACTTTCCTATCGCGCATCCATACGCCGAACTTCGCGCGGCCCTTCCTGAACGGCTCGCAGGGTGAGTACCTCGTGAACTCAATCATCATCGCCACGTCGAATGCCGCGCTGGTGATCGTCCTGGCGGTACTCGCCACCTACGCCCTATCGCGCTGGAACGTGCCAGGCTCGGACAGCATCTTCTTCTGGACGATCACCAACCGGATGGCGCCACCCGCCGCCTTCCTGCTGCCACTGTTCCTGCTGTTCACCTCGGTGTTCCAGCTGCGCGACTGGACCCTGTACGACACGCACATCGGGTTAATCCTCCTTTACTGCGTCTTCAACCTGCCCTTCGCCATCTGGTTGATGAAGGGGATCATGGACGGCATCCCCACCGAGCTCGACGAGGCCGTGCTGGTCGACGGCGGCAACCTCTGGATTGTGCTGACACGCATCATCGTGCCGATCGCCGCTCCCGGCATCGCCATCACCGGACTGCTCAGCTGGATCTTCGCCTGGAACGAGTACCTCTTCGCGGCGACGCTCACGAGCACCGAGGCGCGCACGGTCACCACCGGCCTGGCGGAGTTCGTCACCGTGACCGGGACGAACTGGGGCGAGATGGCCGCTGTGGCCCTTGTTTCGCTGCTCCCAGCGATCCTCTTGTTGTCGCTCGTTCAGCGCTACATCGTGCAGGGCCTGACCTTCGGGGCAGTGAAAGGATGATCGGCGACGAGTACGACATCCGGCCCGCCGCGGAAGCGCCCGTCAAGAGCGCCGGCCGCAAAGGCTTTCTGCCGATCGAGACCAACTGGTTCGACCGGTTATTCATCGGCGTGATCAGCCACGTCGCCCTAAACCTCCTGTGGATGCGTTTCCTGGAGAACTCGCTCTCGCTGACCGTCGCCACGGTGCTCGGGATCGTGTGGATCGTCGTGGTCGTCAGGTGGGGTTGACGGTAGGAAGCATGGACGCGCGAGGCGACTTCTTTAACGTCGCCGGCAAGACTGTGGTGGTGACTGGCGCCAGCAAGGGGATCGGCCGCGGCATCGCGCTCGAGTTCGCTGGACGCGGAGCCGAGATCGTTGCGATCGCGCGCGACCCGGACGCGCTCGCCTCGCTCTGTAGGGAAATCGAAGAGGCGAGTGGACGCTGCATCTACATACATGCCGACATCGCCACCGACGAAGGGTGCGAGCGGGCGATCAACGAGGTACTCGCCGCGCGGTCCGAAGTTCACATCCTCGTCAACAGCGCTGGGGTGAGCTTTCCGGAGCGGGCCACGGATACCACCCTTGAGCACTGGGACCGTACGTTCGCCGTGAACGCCCGTGCGCTGTTCGTCCTCACCCAGGCCTTTGGCCGGGGTATGGTGGAGCGAGGCTGGGGGCGCATCATCCACGTCTCGTCCCAGGCAGGCCTCGTCGCCATCGAGAACCATGCTGCCTACGGCGCCAGCAAGGGCGCGGTGGAGATGCTCAGCAAGGTCCTCGCTCTCGAGTGGGCACCTCACGGAGTGACCGTCAACTGCATCGCGCCCACTGTGATCGATACGGCGATGGCGAAGACGGTGTTTCCCACCGAGGAGGCACGGCGCAAGATGCTGGACCGCATTCCGGTGGGCCGTTTCGGCAAAGTGGACGAGGTCTCGGCCGCCGCGCTCTTCCTCGCCTCCGAGCGTGCCGCCATGATCACCGGAGACACGCTCCGGGTCGACGGCGGCTGGACGGCTCAGTAGGTTCTCGCGCGAGGCGAAGACACCGGGAAGGACGCGCATGACGAAGATCACGGAACTCCCCGAGACGATGCCGGCGGTGGTGTGTCACGGGCCCCGCGACTACCGCTTCGAGGAGCGCGAGGTGCCTCGGCCCGGCCCCGGCGAGGTCCTGGTGAAGGTCGACGCCGTCGGAATCTGCGCCAGTGATCTGAAGTGTTACCAGGGTGCCGCGATGTTCTGGGGCGACGAGACCCGAAGTGGCTACGTCCAACCTCCCATTACGCCTGGACACGAGTTCGTCGGGACGGTGGTGGCCCTGGGCGAAGGGGCGGCGGAGCAACACGGTCTCGCGGTCGGCGACAGGGCGGTCTCGGAGCAGATCGTGCCGTGCGGGAAGTGCCGCTACTGTCTGCGCGGCCAGTACTGGATGTGCCGCGTGCACGACATTTACGGCTTCCACCAGCGCACTCCGGGCGCCATGGCAGAATACATGGTCTTCCCGGAGGGCGCTCTGA
>JAGTVE010000218.1 GCA_018224485.1 Thioalkalivibrio sp.
GGCGTGCTCGACGACGTGACCGTGCATTTGCTGGCGCTGTCGGGTCTCGCCCAGGAGAGCATGCTGCGCGAGGACGGGTGGCGTTTCATGGACTGCGGCCGGCGCCTGGAGCGGGGCCTGATGCTGGTCAACCTGTTGCGAGCCACCTTCGTGGTGCCGCCCGCGTCACGGGAGGCGGCACTGCTGAACGACATGGTGCTGGCCTTCGCCGAGAGCCTCTCGGTCTACCGGGCGCAGCCGGCGAGCCGTCGCGACGACGCCGGCCTGCTCGATCTGCTGCTGCTGGAGCCCGGAAATCCGCGCGCCCTGATCTACCAGCTGGACCGGATGCTGGAGCACCTGGAGCGGATGCCGCGCCTGGAGCGGCAGCCGCGCCTTCCGGAACACGCACGGCACTTCGAGGAGGCGAGGGCGCGCCTGCGTCTCGCGGCGATCGAGGACTGGACCGCGGGGCAGGGCACCATGCGCGACGAGCTCGACGGGCTGCTGGCGGCACAGCAGCAGGCGCTGGATTCGGGCTACCGGGCGCTGTTCGCGCACTACCTTGCGCCGGCCCCGACCCTGCCTCTGGTCGGGCGGATGGACGGATGAAATACCGGGTCCGTCACCTCACCCGCTACCGCTATCCGGCGCCGGTGCACGGCAGCCTCAACGAGCTGCACCTGAAACCCCGGCCGGCGCCGCTGCAGCGGCTCCATCACTACCGGCTGGAGGTCGAGCCGCGGCCGCGCTACCTCGCGGAGCACGTGGACGCCTTCGGCAACCCGGCCTGCGTGCTGAACATCGACCAGGTGCACCGGGAGTGGAACGTCAGCACGGTCTTCGAGGTCACGCGCCATGCGGCCGAGGCCGAGCTCGCGTTCGAGCCGCCGCTGTCCCTGCCAGCGGCCCGTGCGCGCCTCCGCCAGGAGGTCGGCACCGCGGCGCTGGATGCGCGCGGGTACACCCAGGCATCGCCGCTGCTGCCGATCGAGCCGGACCTGCCGCGGCGCCTGAGCCTGTGCACAGACCCCGATCAGGGCATCGAGGCCGTGGCCCGGCAGGTGTCCCGTTTCATCCACCGGGAGTTCGCCTACCGCCCCGGACAGACGGAGGTGAGCACGCCGCTGTCCCGGGTGATCGAGAGCCGAATGGGCGTCTGCCAGGACTTTGCCCATCTCGCGATCGCCTGCAGCCGTGCGCTCGGGATCCCGGCGCGCTATGTGTCCGGATACCTGGAGACGCGGCCGCCCGAGGGTGCTGAGAGGCTCGTGGGTGCCGACGCCACGCATGCCTGGTTTGCGGTGTACGACCCGGCGCAGGGCTGGCTCGAATTCGATCCCACCAATGACGCGGTGCCGGACCAACGCTACATCACGCTGGCCTGGGGCCGCGATTACAGTGACGTGGCACCCGTGCGCGGGGTGGTCCGCGGCGGCGGTCAGGATCACGACCTGCAGGTCTCGGTCGATGTCGAGCCGCTCGGGAATGGCTGAGTGAACGATGCCCACGGCGCGCCATGAAGGTTAGCGCGAGGACTTGCGGTCCTCGTCGTCGCTACGGGTGTGGTACAGCGTACCGCGCCTCTTGCGGTTGCGCGTCGCCTCCCAGTCGAAGCGGGGAAGCTCCTGGAAGGCCTTCCTGATGTTCTCGTCCCAGGCGTGGGTGAGCGAGCGCAGGTAGTCGTTATCCGCTTCCAGGCAGAGATAGTGCTCGAAGGCGAAGGAACCCGCCTCGTAGACGAAGACCTCGATCGGGGGGCCGACGGTCACGTTGGAACGGATGGTGGAGTCTATGGACACCAGCGCGCAGCGCGCGGCGTCGCCGAGCCCGGTCTCCGGCGTGACGATGCGGTCCAGGATGGGCTTGCCGTACTTGCTCTCGCCGATCTGCAGGAAGGGCGTGTGGGTGCTGGTGGTGATGTAGTTGCCCTGCGGGTAGACGCGGTAGATCTCCGGCTCGTCGTTACGGATCTGCCCGCCGATGATCAGGGTGGCCTCGGCGGCGATTCCGGACTTCGAAAGGGCCTCGGAGTGCTTCTCCTGTTCCTCCCGGTTCACCCGGCCCAGATACTCGGCGGCCTCCGACATGTGGCTCGCGTCGCCGAAGCTGCCCTCGATCCCTTCCTCCATCTCCCGCTTCAGGCGGTTGATGACCGCCTGGGTGGTCGCCAGGTTGCCGGCGGTGAGCACCATGAACAGGCGCTCCCCCTCGGTCTCGAAGGTGTGCATCTTGCTGTAGGTGCTGACCTGATCCACGCCGGCATTGGTCCGGGAATCCGACGCGAACACCAGGCCCTCCTCGAGCTTGATCGCAACACAGTAGGTCATCGCAGGGGGATTCCGGGGCAATGCGGACCCGGAATACTAGGACCCGGGCACCGCCAGCGTCAACGCAACCCCGCCAAAGGCATCGCGGCCAGAGGCCGCTCCCACGTACCCCGGAACCGCAGGAGCGGCTTCCAGCCGCGATTCCGCCGCCGGCCAAGGGCATCGCGGCCAGAGGCCGCTCCCACGCACCCCGAACCGCAGAAGCGAACCGTGGGACCGAACCGTGGGACCGAACCGTAGGAGCGGCTTCCAGCCGCGATCGCCCACGCCCACAGAGCCCTCCCGCGACCCATCGCGCCCGGAGGGCGCTCCTACAGGGCGGGAATCCTCACGGCTGGATCACCGTAAGCCCCAGCAGGTGCCACAGCTGCATGCCGCCCCGGTACCACTTCAGGCGGTCGGGCGGGTATCCGAGGGTGGTCAGGGTGCGTATGTTGGTCGGCGATTGACCGCACCACGGACCGTTGCAGAACAGCACCAGCGTCTTTGCCCCGCTGAAATCGTAGAAGTCGCCGTCGAAGAACACGCCGAAGTCCTCAAGGCGGTTCCGCACCGACTCGGGGGACGCGCCGGAGGAGAAGTGCAGTGCCTCCCACGGGACACTGATCGCTCCGGGGATGGTGCCGCGCGCATATTCGTTCGCGCCGCGCGAATCGATCACCACGAGGCTGTCGTCCGTGCCGGAGCGCTCGAGATAGTCGAGGAACTCGATCTCGCCCAGCGTCTCGACCCCCGGCCCCAGGCTCATCGGCTGGATGCAGTAGGGCGGGCAGGGGCGCGAGGTCATGCTGAAGTCCGGTGTCACGGTATTGAACGTGTCCTGCTCACGCTGGATCACCACCGGCTCGCCTTTGTGCAATACCTCGACGCGATCGATCTCGGCGGTGATGCCGACCTCCAGGGAGTCGGCCTGGCCGGCCGCGGGCAACAGTGTCGCAAGCAGCAGGCCTGCTGGCAGGGTATTGGACAGGAATCGGTGCGTTACGGACATGGTGTTCACCTCTCGTAAAAGGGGGTGGGGTGCGGGGCCTTTGGGGCGCCCCTGCACGAACATAGCAGAGGAGTGTCGGGCCTGCGGAGTACAAGCCGGTCATGCCGGGCCTTCGTCCGTGCGACCGACTACCGGGCAGCACCCGGAGGCAATGCCCGTCCCGCCGGGGGCGGGACGGAGCGCGGCCTTCAGACCCTGCCCTGCAACTGGGTGACCACGTTCTCGTTTTCGAGGGTGGAGGTGTCGGATGTGATCTCCTCGCCCTTGGCGATCGAACGCAGCAGTCGGCGCATGATCTTGCCGGAACGCGTCTTCGGCAGGCCGTCCGCAAAGCGGATGTCGTCGGGCTTCGCGATCGGACCGATGTGATCGCTCACCCAGTTGCGCAGTTCCTTCACCACCTGATCGGCGGCATCGCCGGTCGGCCGGTCTCCCTTCAGGATCACGAAGGCGACAATGGCCTCGCCCTTCACGTCGTGCGGTCGGCCGACCACCGCGGCCTCGGCGACCGCCTCGTGCGCCACGAGTGCCGATTCGATCTCCATCGTGCCCAGCCGGTGACCGGAGACGTTCAGCACGTCGTCGATGCGGCCCATGATCCAGATGTTGCCCTCCGCGTCGCGCCGTGCGGAGTCTCCGGCGAGGTAGTACTTGCCGTCGAACTTCGGCCAGTAGGTGGACCGGTAACGATTGTCGTCCTGCCACACCGTGCGCAGCATCGACGGCCAGGGCTTCTTGATCACCAGCAGGCCGCCCTGGTCGGGTCCGAGGCTCTCACCCTCTTCATTCACCACGTCGGCCGCGATCCCGGGCAGTGGACGCGTGCAGGAACCGGGGACCAGGGTGGTCACGGCGGGCAGCGGGGCGATCATGTGGGCCCCCGTCTCCGTCTGCCACCAGGTATCGACCACCGGGCAGCGCGAGGCCCCGATCTTTTTGTAATACCACATCCACGCCTCGGGGTTGATCGGCTCGCCCACCGTGCCAAGCAGGCGCAGCCTCGAAAGGTCGTACTGGTCGGGGATCTCGTCGCCGGCCTTCATCAGTGCGCGGATTGCGGTGGGTGCGGTGTAGAAGATGGTGACCCCATGGGCCTGGCACATCTTCCACCAGCGGCCCGCATCGGGAACGGTGGGCACGCCCTCGTAGACGATCTGCGTCGCGCCGACCGACAGCGGGCCGTAGGCGACGTAGGTGTGGCCGGTGATCCAGCCCACGTCCGCGGTGCACCAGAACACGTCCTCGTCGTGCAGGTCGAAGACCCACTCGTTGGTGATGATCGCGTTCAGCAGGTAGCCCGCGCTGGAATGCTGGATCCCCTTCGGCTTGCCGGTGGAGCCGGAGGTGTAGAGCAGGAACAGCGGGTGTTCGGCCTCCACCCACTCGGGTTCACAGTCATTCGACTGGCCGGCCACCGCGTCGTGCCACCAGACGTCGCGGTCGTCCTTCATCTCGATCTCGTTGCCGGCGCGCTTGAGCACCAGGATCTTCTCGACCGAGCCCGCGCTGATGTCCAGCGCCTTGTCGACGTTCTTCTTCAGCGACACGATCCGGCCGCCGCGGGTGCCCCCGTCCGAGGTAATCATCAGCTTCGCGCCGGAATTGTCGATGCGGTCGCGCAGTGCGTCGGCGGAGAAGCCGCCGAAGACCACCGAGTGGATGGCCCCGATGCGCGCGCAGGCCTGCATCGCGATCACCGCCTCGGCGACCATCGGCATGTAGATGACGACGCGGTCGCCCTTCTTCACGCCCATTGAACGCAGGGCGTTCCCGAGCTGGCCGACCTCGTTGTAGAGATCGCGGTAGGTGTAGGTGCGGGTGTCGCCGGCCTCGCCCTCGAAGATGATCGCGGGCTTGTCGCCCCGTTCTTCGAGGTGGCGGTCGATGCAGTTGTAGGAGACGTTGACCAGCCCGTCGGTGAACCAGGCAAAGTGGGGTGCGCGGCTGTCATCGAGTCCGACGCTGAAGTCCTTCTTCCAGGTGATCTTCTCGCGTGCCAGGTCGCACCAGAAGCCCTCGTGATCTTCCTCGGCCTTCCTGTACAGGGCCTCCGCATCCGCGGGCTTCAGCCGCGCCCTGGCCACGAAGTCCTCCGGTGGCGGAAAGTGGCGTTCCTCATGCAGCGCGGATTCGATGGTTTCGCTCATCTGTTGTCTCCAGCATGGTTACACTATTGATTTTATAGGGTCCGTCACTGCCGTGCCCGTCGTTCTCCGGGCGCATTCACTGTGGTGCCCGCTCCCCCGTGACGCCAAGGTACAACCGGAAGATCGGATCATCACGAAGGCCCCGCCTGCGGACGGTTTCCCGCGGGTGCCCGTCGCACAGGCAAGGCCCCTGGGCCCGCGGGCAGGACGCCCGCACCGGGATGAATTCCCGGAACGCGCCCAAGCCGCGAGCGCGGCGCCCGACGGGCGCTGGCGCCAGCCACGCGAGCATAGCACGTGCATCCGCGATCGCCTCCGGCTGCTCCTGTGGGAAGTGCGGTGCCGGCAGGGCGCGGCCGGATGCGCCGGGACGAGACGGAAAAGCAGGGGTGGTCATCCCCTTTCAGAACCGGTAAACGCGGCGGCGGTATGTCGGGCGAATCCGACCGTCTCGGAATCCTCCGCAAGGCCCGGGGCCCTCCATGTCACCACAACGGGCCCGGACGATGCAGCACGCGGTGCAGCGGCAGCGGCTTGTCCTCGGCGCGGTGCGCCACCTGCGCAGCGAAGAGTTCCGCCGCGGCCAGCGCATCGTTGAGCGCATCGTGACCCTTGTAGCGCGGTAGGTTGTAGCGTTCGCGCAGCGCATTCAGCCGCAGGCCGCCGGATCGGACCGTCTCCTGCCGGCGCTCCATCTCGTCCTGCGCCAGGCGCAGGGTGTCCACGGTAGGGATCATGCAGGCAAAGCCGTATTCGCTCTGACAGGCCTGATCCAGGAAGCCGAGTTCAACCGCCGCGTGGTGGGCCAGCATCACGCGGCCGCCGAGCACCTCGAGAAACCGCTCCAGTGCCTCCCCCAGGCTGCCGCCGCGGGCGGCCTGATCGTCGGTGATCTGGTGGATCACGGCACTGGCCTCGGGGATCTCCCGGGTCGGTCGCACCCGACATTGCCCGGCCGTGTCGAGGCGTATCGTCAGCCCGTCCATCGCCACCCAGCCGATGGACAGGATCTGGTCCTCCGCGGGGTTCAGCCCGGTCGTCTCGAGATCCACGGCCAGGAACCGTGTTTCGCGGCAGTCGTTCGAAAGGTCCGGGATCTTGCCGGCGAGGTAGTCGCGCAGCGGTCCCGGAGGAACCTTGGCCGCGCGGCGCTGGCGGCGCCAGCAGAACAGCATGGGCCCGGGAGGCTGAATCACAGCGTGCCCTTGCCTGCCAGCCGCGAGCGCAGGTTCTTCTGCATCGTTCCGATTACCGCGAAGGCGTCCTTCAGGTGCGCGCGCTCGAGTGCCGACAGCGTCTTCGGCGGGATGTGGTTGTCGGGTTCCTCGCCGGCCTTCATCTGGTCCACCTGGTGGCGCGCGCGCAGGGTGAACAGGGTCTCGTAGGCATCGCACAGGTTCTCGCCCGCATCCCGCGTGATCACGCCGGCGTGCACGGCTCCGGCCAGGCGCTCGAGGGTGTGCATTCCCGTGAGCCCCGCCTGGAAGGCATAAACCTGGGCCAGGCTGGAGACCAGCAGCAGGCCCTGCTTCTTCACGTCCAGGGTGTCCGCCTGCTCGCCGGAGGGGACCAGCACCAGCTGCCGGAAGAAACCGAGCGGAGGCGAGCGGCGCAGCGCGTTGCGGGTCATCTGGGCGAGGAACGGCGGCTGCCCGCCGACCATCGTCAGTGCCTCGGACCGCAGGGAGTCGAACAGGGTGGCGTCGCCGTGAACCACACGGAGGTCGAAATAGTGGGCGGCCAGCATCGCCCGCTTCATGTCCGGGGTGTAGGTGACCCGGCTGAACTCCTTGCGCCAGCCGCTGACACTGCGTCGCCAGTCGGCACTCCTCGGCGTGACGCCGCCGGGACAGTGCGGCAGTCCGCACGCGTCCAGGCCGTCGGTGACGAATTCCGCCATCCGGGCGAAGTAGGCGTCCACCTCGCCGTCTTTCGAGTCCTGGTGGATCAGGGCGTTGTCCTGATCGGTGTGCACCGACTGTTCGCGCCGCCCCTGGGACCCGCAGGCCAGCCAGGCATAGGGCACCGGCGGCGGCCCGAGACGGGCCTCGGCCAGCTTCAGCAGGCGCCGTGTCAGGGCATCGATCACCGCCGTGACCGCCTGGCCCAGGTGAAAGGCGGTGGCCCCGGACTGAACCAGCTGGATCTGCAGCTCTGGCAGCGAACCGGCCACCTGGCGGAGCGATTCGACGGACTCGCAGCGCCGGATGTCGCGGACCAGGTACACCGCGTTGGTGCCCTGATGCCGGATCAGGTCGGTGGTCGAGATCAGTCCCACGGGCTGCCGACCGGACATCACCGGCAGGTGGTGGATGTCCTGGCGGGACATCATCAGCAGCGCCTCGAAGGCGGGTGTCTCGCGCGTGACCGTCTGCAGACGGCCGCTCATGATGTTGCCCACCGGCTCCTGCCGCGAGCGGCCCGCCGCGAGGCAGCGTTTGCGCAGGTCGTGATCGGTGACGATGCCCACCAGCGCATCGCCGGACATCACGATCAGCGCGGACACCTCCTGCTCCGTCATGCGCTCGGCGGCATCCCGGATCGTCGACTCGGGGGTGATGGTGATCGGCGGGCGCGTGACCAGTTCGCCCACCGATACAGTGAGCACCCCCTGGCCGCGGTTGCCACCGGCCCCCAGCGCGGCGCGCGCCTGCTCCACTGGCCGCCGGCTGGCCCGGTCGAAGCGTTCCGCGAACCCGGGATGCTGCTGCCGGAGCTCCCGTGCGTCCCGGCCCGGCAGCAGGTAGAACAGGGCATCCTCGACCACCCGGCCCGAGACCGGGTTCAGGGGGTCCACGTCGTCGGGGACGGCGAAGATGTCGCCTTCGCCGAGCTTGTCCAGGAGTTCGTCCTCGGAA
>JAGTVE010000219.1 GCA_018224485.1 Thioalkalivibrio sp.
ACAGCCGGATCGAGCTTGTCCGGCCCGGGCCCCGCGAAGACCCCGGCCAGACGGCCGACGACGGTCTGCCTACAGCCCTGGGCGAATTGCTGGTGGCGCTCCTGGACCGTACCCCCGCCCTGAACATCTTCATTTTGCTCTGGGACTACGCGCCCATCTACGCGCTGGAGCGCGAACCCCTGTTCTTCGGCGACCCACCCTGGGGGAAGGGCCTGTTCAGGAGTGGCCCCGAGCACCCGCGCCTGCATCTGATTTCCGACGATGTCCACCCGGTCGGGGGCAGCCAGCACCAGAAGATCGTGGCCGTCGACAGTCAGATCGCATGGTGCGGCGGCTTCGACCTGAGCAAGTGGCGTTGGGACACGCACGCGCATGCCGCCGAGGACGAGCGCAGGCGGGACTCGAACGGCACCCTCTACCCCCCCTTTCATGACATCCAGGCACTCGTGGACGGAGACGCGGCGGCGGCGCTGATGGAGATCTTTCTCGAGCGCTGGCAACGCGCCGGCGGCGAGGATATTCGCGGACTCTCCGGAATCGACCAGCTCCGGCAGCGGCATACCGAGGCCAGTGCGCCCTCCGACCCATGGCCGGAGGGCATGGAGGTGCTGCTGCACGATGCCCCGGTCGGCATCGCGCGGACCCTGCCGAAATACGGTGATCATGCCGAAGTCCGGGAGGTCGAGCGGCTTTACCTCGACACGATCGCGCAGAGCCGCGAAATGCTGTACATCGAAAATCAGTACCTGTCGTCCCGAATCATCCGCGATGCCCTGTGCGATTCGTTGGAGAAGGAGTCGGGACCCCAGATCCTGATGATCCTCCCGAAGAAGACCGGTCACTGGCTGGAACAGCACACGATGGACATCATTCGGGCACGGATCCTGTCGAAGCTGCGCGCAGCCGACCGCCATGGCCGCCTGCGGGTCTGCTACCCGGAGGTATCCGGCCTGGAGAAGGACTGCCTGATGGTTCACGCCAAGCTGATGATCAGCGACGACCGGGTCCTGCGGATTGCCTCTTCCAACCTCAGCAACCGTTCGATGGGGCTCGACAGTGAATGCGACCTGTGCGTCATCGCCCGCAACGCGGAGGAGCGCGGGATCTTCCGGAGCCTGCGTCAACGTCTGCTGGCGATGTTCCTCTCGGTGGATCCGGAAATGCTCGCCCGCGCCGAGGCCGATGCCCGGGAACAGGGGGGCGGGATGTTCGAGGCGATCGACACCCTGACCGGACCGGATGTTGATACACGCCTGCCCGGGACGGATCAAGGCGATCCGGGGCCTGTGCATCTCGAGAAACTCGAGGCACTGGCAGATCCCGAGTGGAACCGGCAGTTGCCGGACGAACGTGTGGTCGATCCGGACCGCCCGCTCGACACGGAATTGATCACGGATGTGATCGTCGGAAAGGAGAACCTTCCCCTGATACGCTGGCGCATTCTGACCATGGCGGGACTGGCCGTCCTGCTGCTGATCCTGATCGCGGTCTGGCGTTTCACGCCAGTCGGAGACTGGCTCGAACCCGCGGTGCTGGCCGAGGGTGTTCGAGGCCTCAACAGCACACCCTGGGGCATACCCCTGGGCATTGTGGGCTTCGTGGCGGCGAGCCTGGCGGCGGTACCGGTGACGCTGCTGATTCTGACCTCCTCCCTGGTCTTCGGAACACTCACCGGCGCTTCGGTGGCGCTCATCGGCTCCGTCCTCTCCGCGCTGATCGGCTACGGCATCGGTCGCTTCACCGGACGCGGTCTGGTCGAGCACCTCGCCAACGGCCGAATGCAGCAGGTGAGCCAGCGACTGGGGAGACGGGGCATCCTGACGATCATCACCGTGCGCATCGTTCCGGTCGCGCCCTTCGTGGTGCTGAATCTCCTCGCGGGGACGATGCACATCAGCGTTCGTGACTTCCTGATCGGGACCGCTGTCGGCATGCTTCCGGGCATCATCGCCCTTGCGGTCTTCGCCGAGGGACTACTGTCGCTGATTGGTCAGGCCGATCTGCGCGCCGTGGCTCTGATACTCGTTGGCGTTCTGGGACTGGTCGGATTGGCCTGGGCGGGAAGGCGACTGCTGGCATACCGCCAATAACTAGCGGGGTCCGGTGCAGTGCTGATCGTGGTGGGCATTGCGGCCCTGCTGGAGGCCGGTGCCTATGACATTCCGGTGGTCGACAACCTCCTCGACACGCTCGCCACACCAGCCGCGATCGGTGGCGGCACCGTGATCGTGGCGTCGCTTCTGCGCGAGATGACGCCCAGACTGAGGGTGATCGCGACATCCACTTTACCCAGGCCCCGATAGCTGAGCATCAGCGGCGGTGCCGTATACCCAAGAACAAAGATGACTGTCTTGCCCTGCGTGGCCTTGCGCCTTTGTCGTTGTGCTTGTCCTGGGATGATGATGGTTCGGTGGGGGAAATGACGCATCGACATGGCCGCGCACGCAAGCCAGAATGAAGGCCTGATCCGCGTCCTCGTCACGGACGCGCCAAACCCACCCCGGAACGGAGAATCCAATGACCAACCTTGTCGGAATCGTGCTTTTGATTGCGGGTATTGCCGCTCTGATCTACGGCTATATGGAGAGCCAGAGCGCCAGAGACCAGACCGCCCGGCTGGTCCTGGGCCGCTTCACCCAGAAGACCCTGGCCCTGCTCATCGGTGGTGCCGTCGCGCTCGTCCTTGGTCTGATTCTGTTGCTCTAGCGTAGCTTGCACGCGAAGCAGCGCCGGATCGGACCGCGGGTTCAGGGGCGCGATGGGACACGAACGCGCGGGTGCGCTCCGATAAGGGTCAGACACCGAGGGAGAGGGTGGGCTCGTCCAGGGCAGCGGCCTGTTCGCGCAGGGTCAGGATGTGCTCCTCCCAGTATCGCGTGGTGTAGAAGACCGGAAAGGCCTGGACGAACGCCGGGTCGTCGGCACGGCGTGCAAGCCAGGCCGCGTGGCGCAGGATGCGCAGCGTACGCAGCGGCGTGATCAGGGCCAGTTCGCGGCGGTCGAGGCGTACGAAGGTCTCGTAACCCTCCAGCAACGCCAGCATCTGGGCCGACATCTCCTCGGCATCGCCGGACAAAAACATCCAGAGATCCTGCACCGCCGGTCCGGTGCACGCGTCGTCGAGATCCACGAAGTGAGGGCCGGAGTCGGTCCATAGGATGTTGCCGGGGTGGGTGTCGCCGTGCAGGCGAATCA
>JAGTVE010000220.1 GCA_018224485.1 Thioalkalivibrio sp.
CGCGTGGTGACCACCGGGGTCAAGATCGCCGCCGGCACGTATCTGGTGGAGGGCCTGCACAAGGCCCCGGGCGGTTTGATCCGTGTCCGCATGCTCACCCGCGACAATGTGCTGGAGGACCTCGAGTTCTCCGGCGACTTCACGGTGTTCCCGGCGGATGGTGTCGAGCGCCTCGCGGGACGCCTGCGCGGCGTCACGCTGCCAATGAGCTCCGAGGCCGATACCGCGAGACTGCAGGATCACATTGCCCACGAGATGACGGATCTGGGCCTCGACATTCCCGGTGTCCACGCGGGCGACTTTCTGTCGGCCCTGATGCACGGCTTGCACCGTGAATAGACCGGACAGCAGGCGGTCATGACCGGGGGGAGCGCATGATTCGCTATTGCGAGCGCACCGAACCGGGCTGGTTTGCGGAGCCGCTGAATACGGTGACCGGTCTTGCCTACCTGGTCGCCTCCTGGCAGGCCTGGAAACAGCTGGAGCCGGCGCGGTGGCAGGAGGAATGGGACCTGCACCTGCTGGCCGGCCTGATCGCGCTGGTTGGAGTGAGCAGCATGCTCCTGCATGCGAGCGGAGCCGCCTGGCTGGTGTGGCCGGCCGTGACGGCGGTCGCGGCCTTCGCGGCAGCGTACTGGAGTGCATTCCTGTTTCGGGTGCCGCGTTTCCGGTTGATGGGTCTGGCCGTGACGTGGCTGTTGACCCTTGGAGGTCTCCTGCTGTTCTACCTCCTGGTGCCCGGCGCAATGGCTGGCTCCAGCCTGAGTTACCTCCCGGTGCTGATCGCCCTGCTCGCGGCGATCGTCCTGGCCGGTCGGGTCGATCGACGTCTGTCACGGGACCTGGTGCTGGCAGCGATCCTCTTCGGTTTCGCGCTGGTGGTGCGGGCGCTGGATCTGGTGCTGTGCGAGTGGGCGGTCGTCGGCACGCACTGGCTCTGGCACCTGCTGACGGCCGGGCTGCTGTTCGTGCTGGTGGACGGCCTGCTGCGCCACGTGCGGCTGCGGGAGGCCCAGGACGCGAACGATGCCGGCTGATCTGCGGATTGGCCAGGGCCTCGACGTGCATGCCTTCGGACCCGGGGACCACCTGGTGCTCGGCGGAGTCAGGATTCCCCACGACCAGGGCTTTATCGCGCACTCGGACGGGGACGTACTGCTGCATGCGCTATGCGATGCGCTGTTGGGGGCGGCCGCGCTGGGCGATATCGGCCGGCACTTTCCCGATACTGATCCACGCTTCCGGGGTGCGGACAGCCGCGCACTGCTCAGCGAGGTGCTGGCACGCGTGCGCGCAGAAGGCTGGGCACCGGTGAACATCGACAGCGTGGTGATTGCGCAGCGCCCCAGGATGGGGCCGCACATTGATGCGATGCGGGCCAACGTCGCCGCGGATTGCCGGCTCCCGCTGTCAGCCGTGAACGTAAAGGCCACCACCACGGAGCGCCTGGGCTTCACGGGCCGCGGCGAGGGAATCGCTGCCGAGGCGGTGGTGCTGCTCGGCGTGGCCGAGCCTTCCACGGATAGCTGAGCGCGGCGCGCCTCCATTGACGGGTAATCACCCCCAGAAGCCCTGCAATTGCCACTGCCCGGTGCGCAGATCGCGGAAGACCCAGCACAGCCTGCCCTGATGGTCCGGCGCGATCGCGTAATCCCGGCGCTGGTCGTCGCCCGCCCACCATCCGCCCTCCAGCCGGCCCAGCCAGTCGAGCGGGCCCGGTGGCGAGGCCGGTTGCAGCGGGCGCAGCCACAGCGCGGCTCCGACCACATGCTGGGCCGGGGTGGCAGCGCCGCCGGGCGGGGCCGGGAAGGCATCCGGGCTGCAGGCCTCCTGCGCCCCTTCGGGTAGGGGGTGCAGGGTGGGTGCGAAGCGCAGGACCGCATCGTCGCCGAGCCGGGCGCGCAGCCGGGCCAGGAACCCGGACTCGTCACGGGAGCCGTCCCGGCTGCTGAACAGACCGTTCGAATCGTCACCGGCGGGAAGCAGCTGCGGTGCGGCCAGGCGCAGCCCGCGCACCGGGACCGGCAGCTCCAGCCGGGACAGGCGGATGTTCCACAGCTCCAGCCATTCCTCCACACGGCTGCCGGGCTGGCTGCGTTCCAGGGTCAGGCGTGTCGCCGTTCCGCCGCGATGGAGCAGCTGCAACTCCAGTCCCTGTGTGCGGTGATTCCTGGCCCGCAGTGTATGTTCCAGCTGCAGCAGCAGGCGCTTCAGCGGGAAACGCAGTGCGCCGGTCGCGCTCACCTCCTGGTCGAATTCAAGGTGGAAGGCGGGGGTCTCCGGGGGATGGAAACGCGGCAGGGGTTCCGGCAGATCGCCGAGGAGACGGTCGATGAGCTCCGGGAGCTGGGTGCCGTAACGCAGGGTCAGGTCCTGGCGGGGCAGGCGCAGAAGGTCACCGATCCGCTCCAGGCCGATCCCGTGCAGTGCCTGGATGTCGGCCGCGGGCAGAGGCAGTTCCGTCAGTGGCAGGGGCGCCAGTGTCCGGCGCAGGGCATCGCGGTCCAGCGGCCGAGCCGGGTGCCGCAGTCGCGCCAGCAGGCGGGCCGCTGCCGGCGTCCGCGCGGTTCCGATTCGGGGGGTGTAACCGAGCCGCCGAAGGGTGTACCGGACCTGCGCCTCCAGTGCCTCGGCCCCCCGGAACAGGCGCAGACTGCGGCCGACTTCAAGCAGGACGCGCTGCTGTCCGGCTTCCGGGCAGACATGATCGGTGAACTGCAGCAGTACCGCTGCGAGGGTCAGCAGGTGCCGCCGGACGGCCTCCGGTTCGTAGTCCAGTACGATCGGGGCATTCAGTACGGCCAGCGCGTCCGCCAGCGCCATGCCGGGCCGAACACCGGCCTGGCGGGCCGCACGGTTGGCGTCGTGCACCCTGGGCCGCGCGGGATCCTCGGTGAGAATCAGCGGTTTCGATGACCCGGAATCGGTCTGTGCCAGCGCATCCAGCGCCAGGTGCGGCAGGTGCACGGCCAGCCACAGCGGCTGGCCGGGGACCGGTTCGGGTTCCGGAGCCCGTTCCGGGGAAGCCAGTGGCAGCAGGGTGAGCTGCGGGTCGTCCCTTCCGCTGCCCGGGGTGGAGCGGGCGCCCGTTGAGACGCGCACCCCGGCGCGCCTCGGATGGACGGAGGACTGAGTGGGAGGGACCTGGCCCCCCTTGTCGTCGCGAGTCTTCACGGGCCGGGCGGTCGGGCGGTGGCTGGCGCTTCCAGGTATCCCCGCCCGGTGTAGGAAGGCAGCCTCTGGCCGATTCTGGCGCCGGTGGAACCCTTCTGCCGATGGTGGTATCCCCGGCGACTGATCGCCGAGGGGTCTCGTCTCCTACAGGGTGGGCTTGGGTTCGACAGGCTGTGGGTCAAGGGGGTGGCCTGTTCACATGCCGGTGCAACGAGCATCTCTTGGAATGACCACGGGCTGGCCGGCCGGGAGCGGGCCGCCGGTGAACTTGATGACCTCCAGACACAGCCGGTTCCCGTCGGCCTGCCAGCGGATGCGCAGGTGGGCCGGAGAGGGTTGCGATGCCACCGCCGGCGGCCGATACAGGAAGGCACAGGCATCACCGGCCCCGGCCGCTAGCCGCAGACGCCGCAGTGGCGCACTCCGGCTGCCTTGCAGCCAGGCGAGCAGCACGCCGGTCTCCGGGTGACGCAGGATCTGCTCGCAGCTCCAGATGATGTCCTCCTCCGAAGTGGCCCGGATCACGAATACCCCTTCGGGGTCCACGCCCAGCTGCCGCCAGCCGGGGATCCAGGGCGTGGCGGGCGGGGTGACCAGCATCACCCGGCGCTGTTCCCGGCTGCATGTGGCCAGTACCGGCAGCAGCATGCGGGTCTCGCCGGAGCCGAAGGGGGCGCCGATCAGTTCGGTCAGTTGTCCCCTTGGCCAGCCGCCGCGCAATGCCCGGTCGAGCTGCGCAAAGCCGCTGGAACGGGTCGGGGCAGTCGCCGGGAGACCGGCACCGCGCCCGCGCCAGAGGCCGGGGTATGCAAGGAGCTCTTCCAGTGCCGACATGAATCAGGCGCCGCCGGCATCGTGTGGCTGCGTGTCGTGCTCCCGCATGGCCCACTAGGACTCCAGCGTGCGCACCACGCCGACGCCGATGCCCTCGATCACAAACTCCTCTCGGCCGAGGTCGATCTCGATCGGCGTGTAATCGGGGTTGGCGGGCAGCAGGCGCACGCAGTCCCCGGAGCGCTGGAGGTATTTCACCGTGACCTCATCCTCGATGCGAACCACTACGATCTGGCCGTTGCGGGCCTCGGGGCTCTGCCGCACCGCGAGCAGGTCACCGTCCAGGATGCCGGCGTCGCGCATGCTGTCGCCGCGGACCCGGAGCAGGTAATCGGGGCGTGGGCGGAACAGGTGCGGATCGATCCGGTAGTGTTCCTCGACGTGTTCGAGGGCGAGTATCGGCGCGCCTGCGGCGACGCGTCCGACCAGCGGAATCTCCCTGGCGGGGCCGATGCCGCCGGGCAGCCGGATTCCACGGGCGCTGCCGCTGACCAGTTCGACCGCTCCCTTGCGCGCCAGCGCGCGCAGGTGGCACTCGGCCGCGTGGGGCGAGCGGAAGCCGAAGGTGCGGCAGATCTCCTCGCGGGTCGGGGCCGAGCCCTGTTCCTCCACCTGCTCGCGGATGAAGGCAAGGACCTCCTGCTGACGCGTGGTGAGTTTCATCGGTGAGGCCGTTTTGTCCGGGGTACTGTTTATGTATACAGTATTCCTGCGGGGCGGGGTATTGCAAGTGGGTGAACCGGGGGTTGACGATCAGCATCAAGGCTCCGCCGGCGATATGCTGTGGAGGCGAAACCTTCGGCGCTCGATCGCGGCTGGAAGCCGCTCCCACGGTTTCTGGGTGAGGTGCGATCGCGGCTGAACGCCGCTCCTACGGTTTCTGGGTCGTGGGAGCGGCCTCCAGCCGCGATCATCAGGCGGTTGGCGAATGTCGCGGGAGGTCTCGTAGGAGCGGCCTCCAGCCGCGATCATCAGGCGCAGCGTCGTTCAGCGGATCAGGCGGCGGTGGATCAGGGCCGTGGCGAGTACCAGCGCGATGGCGCCATAGCTGGCGATCACGGCCAGGTGCAGCACAATCTGGGTCGGCCAGCTGCCGGTCATCAGGGGGCGCACGATCTCCACCACGTGGGCCAGCGGCAGGGCGAGCGCCAGCCACTGCACCCACTCCGGCATCTCCTGGAGCGGGAAGAAAACACCAGAAAGCAGTAGCATGGGCGTCACTGCTAATGTGAAATAGTAGAGAAAGAAGTCGTAGCTGCGGGCGACCGCGGTGATCACGAGTGCCAGCGACCCGAAGGTGAAGGCCGCCAGGAACACCACTGGCAGCGCGAGCAGGGCCCGGGCGTCGGTGACCAGTCCCAGCATGCTGGCCACGACCAGGATAGCGGTGGCGCTGAGCAGTCCCTTCGAGGCCGCCCAGACGGCCTCGGCGAAGACGATGTCATCCAGCGTCAGCGGCGTCCCGAGCATCGCCAGCCAGGTATTCTGTTCCGCCATGCGCGTGTAGGCCGAGTACATGCCCTCGAAACTCGCAGTGAACATCGCGCTGGAGCAGATGATCCCCGAGGCGATGAAGACCATGTAGCTCATTCCGTCCAGCTCGCCGACCAGCTGTCCGAACCCGTAGCCGAAGGCCAGCAGGTACAGTATCGGCTCACCGAAGTTGCCAAGCAGGGAGGGCATCATCAGCTTGCGCCAGACGCGCAGGTTGCGCC
This sequence comes from Thioalkalivibrio sp., assembly GCA_018224485.1. Lineage (GTDB taxonomy): Bacteria > Pseudomonadota > Gammaproteobacteria > Ectothiorhodospirales > Ectothiorhodospiraceae > Thioalkalivibrio. The sequence continues at coordinate 5,724 of JAGTVE010000220.1, forward strand.
GCCACACCGGAACGAAGCGCAGGCTGGGACGCGGGAGCAGGGGCGGGCGTGTGCGACTCATCTCACTCGCGCAGGTCGTGGCCGGTGAGTCTGAGGAAGACGTCTTCGAGATTGGCGGCACGGGTGGAGTGCGGGAGCCCCGCCGATTCCAGCTCCGCACGCACGGCGACCGGGTCTGCGGTGTAGATCAGCCAGCTGTCAGCGATCTCCAGCATGCGGGCCGGCAGGGTGGCCGGATCGGCGATGAACCGGTGCGCGGAGGCGGCGCTCAGGCTGATGACCCAGGGTTCCACGTGGGCCGCGATCAGCGCTTGCGGCGAGTCACAGGCGACGATACGGCCGGCGTCGATGATCGCGACGCGGTCGCAGAGCTCCTCGGCCTCCTCCATGTAGTGGGTGGTCAGCACCAGCGTGACGCCGCGCTCGCGCAGGCGGCGCAACTGCCGCCAGAGATGGTGTCGGGCCTGGGGATCCAGGCCGGTCGTCGGTTCGTCGAGGATCACGACCTCCGGCCCGTTGATCAGGGCGCGCGCGAGCGTCAGGCGCCGCTTCATGCCGCCCGAGAGGGTGTCGATGCGGGCGCGGCGGCGGGTCTGGAGATTGGCGAGTTCGAGGAGCTCCTCGATGCGCCGGGTCAACGCCGGGCCCGACAGCCCGAAATAGGATGCGTAGGTGAGCAGGTTCTCCTCGACCGTGAAGTCCGGATCCAGGGTGTCGAACTGGGGCACCACGCCGAGGCGTGCCCTGATCTCGCGTTCCTGTTTCGGCATGTCCATCCCCAGCACCCGTACGCTGCCGGCGCCGATCGGCGTCAGGCCGAGGAGCATCCGCAGGGTCGTCGTCTTGCCCGCGCCGTTGGGGCCCAGCAGGCCGAAGAACTCGCCGGCAGGGATCTCGAGGTCGATGCGATCGACCGCGGGGGTTCCGTTGTAGACTTTGCGCAGGCCCTGGAGGTGGATGGCCGGCCGCGCGCCGCCGGCAATGGCGGCCGCTCCGGTATCGTCCGCCAGGGCGCTGGCTGTCGGCGGTGTCATGGATGGCTCCAGTGGCGTGTGGTTGTCGGCCGCACGGAGTGGGACCTGTGCCTTTGCCGGTGCGTTCAGGCTCGCAGTAGCATACGGGACCGCAAGCGGAGCGGCATCACGGCCTTCGCCGGCCATGCATGCCCCGCATCAATCGGAGACGGCGTGAAAGTGAGCGGCTCCAACTCATGAAGAAGATCATCATCCTCGGGGCGGGCCAGGTCGGGTACTCCCTTGCCGAGGCGCTGAGCGCCGACGGACACGAGGTGACCGTGATCGATCGCGACCGGGAGCGCCTGAACGCGCTGACGGCCGATCTGGAAATCAACGCGATCGTGGGTTTCGGTGCCCATCCGCCCATCCTCGAGGCCGCCGGCGCACATGATGCGTCGATGTTGATCGCGGTCACCGATTCGGATGAAGTGAACATGCTCGCCTGCCAGGTGGCCTCCACGCTCTTCAATGTCGAAACGCGCATCGCCCGCGCCCGCGCCCGTGACTATCACGAACACCCGGAGCTCTTCCGCCGGGACGCGGTTCCGGTGGATATGCTGATCTCGCCCGAAGAACTCGTGACCACCCAGATCCGGCGGCTGATCGAACATCCCGGCGCGCTGCAGGTGCTGGACTTCGCGGAAGGTCGGGTCTCGCTGGTCGCTGTCCGGGCTAATCGGGGCAGCCCCCTTGTCGGTCGCGAACTCCGCAGCCTGCGCCGCCTGCGGTCCGGCGGGCAGATGCGGGTGGCGGCCATCTTCCGACGGGATCGGCCGCTGCCCCCGGAAGGCGAAACGGTGATCGAGGCGGACGATGAGGTCTTTTTCGTTTCCGCAAAGAGACACATCCGCTCGGTGACCGCCGAGCTGGGCCAGCTCGAACGGTCATACCGGCGGGTGATCATCGCCGGTGGGGGAAACATCGGGCGCAGGCTCGCGGAGATTCTCTCCGACCGCTTCCGGATCAAGCTCGTCGAGCGCAGCCCGGACCGCGCCCGATTGCTGGCGGCGGCACTGCCCACGGATGTGCTGGTACTGGAGGGCGATGGTGCCGACGATCGCTTCCTCGAGGAGATCGACGTGGATCACGCCGATGTTCTCTGCGCCGTCACCGACGATGACCAGTCCAACATCTTCGCCGCGATGCTTGCGAAGCGGCGCGGGGTGCGCAAGGTGATCAGCCTGATCAACCGCCCGAGCTATGTCGACCTGGTTCAGAGCGGGGCCATCGACATTGCGGTATCGCCCCAGATGGTCACCGTGGCGGCCTTGCTGGCGCGGGTGCGCGAGGGGGGAACGACCACCGTGCACGCCCTCCGGCGGGGGGCGGCCGAGGCAATCGAGACGGTGGTGCACGGCGATGCCCGCACCTCGCAGGTTGTCGATCGCCGGATCGACGAGCTCAAGCTCCCGGAAGGTACCACCATCGGTGCCTTGGTGCGTGGCGAGGAGGTGCTGATCCCGCATCACGACACGATGATCCATGCTGATGACCACGTGATCCTGTTTCTCGCGGACCGCACCCGGGTATCGGCGGTGCAGCGCCTGTTCCAGCCCAGCGCGCTGTTTTTCTGAACCCGGATCCCGAGCCGCCGACCCATGCTGCAATTCACCACCACGACACGCCTGCTGGGGATTCTGGTCACCCTGTTCAGCATCACCATGCTGCCGCCGGCGCTGGTTGGCTGGATCTACGGAGAGCAGAGCATGTGGGTCTTTCTTCGGGCCTTCGCGATCCTGCTGGCCGTCGGGCTGGCGATCTGGGTGCCGTTCTTCCGGTCGCGAGCGGAATTGCAGGTGCGCGACGGATTCGTGGTGGTGGTGATGTTCTGGCTGGTGCTCGGCCTCTTTGGGGCCCTGCCGCTCTATCTCGATCCGGTCCTGCAGATCTCGGTGACCGACGCGGTGTTCGAGTCCATGTCCGGCCTGACCACGACCGGTTCGACGGTGATCGTCGGCCTGGAGCACCTGCCGCGCGCGATCCTCTGGTACCGTCAGCAACTGCAGTGGCTGGGGGGGATGGGCATCATCGTCCTTGCGGTCGCCATCCTGCCGCTGCTCGGCATCGGGGGCATGCAGCTCTTCCGGGCGGAGATGCCGGGCCCGCTGAAGGACAACAAGCTAGCGCCGCGCATAGCCGAGACCGCGCGCAATCTGTGGTTCGTCTACTTCGGTCTTACCGCGGCCTGCGCACTGGCCTACTGGGTCGCTGGCATGGAGGTCTTCGACGCGATTGCACACTCCTTCACCACGGTCGCGATCGGCGGGTTCTCCACCTATGATGCGAGCATCGGGCACTTCGACAGCGCGATGATCGAAGGCATCGCCGTGGTCTTCATGCTGCTTGGCGGCATGAACTTCGCGCTGCACTTCCTGTTCTTCCGACGCGTCAGCCTGGAGCCATACCGGCGCGACGAGGAGGTGCGGCTTTATTTGGCCCTGCTGGCCACGGGGGCGGTCATCGCGGTCGCCTACCTGCTGTACTCGGGGGTCGCGGGCAGCATCCCGGCGGCGGTGCGCCAGGGCATCTTTCAGGCGGTCTCCATCGGTACCACCACCGGTTACGCCACCACCGAATTTCATCTCTGGCCGGGATTCCTTCCGTTGATGCTGGTCTTCCTGTCCTTCGTTGGCGGGTGTACCGCCTCCACTGGCGGTGGCATGAAGGTGATCCGCGTACTGCTACTGGCGAAGCAGGGCCTGCGCGAGATCCTCAGACTGATCCATCCCCACGCCCACATCCCGGTGAAGGTCAACGACAAGGTGATGCCAAACCGCGTGGTCGAGGCCGTCTGGGGCTTCATGGCCGTGTATGTCCTCGTCTTCGCGGTGATGGTGTTGCTGTTGATGGCCTCGGGCCTGGATCAGGTCACCGCGTTTTCGGCGGTGGCGGCCACGCTGAACAACCTGGGGCCCGGCCTCGGCGACGTCGGGCCGAACTTCGCCAGCATCAATGACTTCAGCAAGTGGATGCTGACGCTCTCCATGCTGCTGGGGCGCCTCGAGATCTTCACGGTGCTGGTGCTGCTCTCGCCCGCATTCTGGCGGCGTTGAACGGATCGGCCGCTGCGCCGGATCGACATCGAGGCGCGGGAACGGCACATTACCGAATACGCCCCGACCGATCGGCTGGAAGGCGGCCGTCGCCGGAACCCAAGGCTGACTGAACCCTGTGTTGCAAGGTGCCACCCCCATGAAAGAATTAAGGGACTTCCTGCACCTGCTGATCCATGCGTTCCGCAACCTGCTGCCGATCATCCTGGTGGTCGGCATCTTCCAGTTTGCGGTGATCCGGCAGGTTCCCGATGACTGGTTGCCGATGGCCGTCGGTCTCCTGGTTGTCGTGCTCGGCGTGGCGCTGTTCCTGCAGGGTCTGGAACTCGGCGTGTTTCCGATCGGGAAGAACCTTTCGAACGAATTCGCGCGCAAGGGCTCGTTGCCGCTGCTGATGATCTTCGGATTCTGTCTCGGCTTTGGGGCGGTGGTCGCGGAACCCGCGCTGATCGCTGTCGCCGACCAGGCGGAACTCATCAGTGAGGGCCGGATCCACGCCCCGACGCTGCGCTTGCTGGTCGCCGGTTCGGTCGGGCTGGTGGTCGCGCTCGGCGTGGTCCGGATCCTGCTGGGACACAGCCTGCACTGGTACATGATCATCGGCTACGTCCTGGTGGTAATCGTCACCTTCTTTGCGCCGGAAGAGATCGTCGGGCTCGCCTACGATTCCGGCGGTGTAACCACGAACATCGTGACCGTGCCGCTGATCGCGGCGCTGGGGATCGGACTCGCGGTATCCGTGCGCGGTCGCAATCCCCTGATCCACGGCTTCGGCCTGGTCGGACTTGCGGTGATGGTGCCGATGATCTCGGTGCAGATCTACGGAATCATCGTGTACACCTTTGGCGAGGCCCGCGAAGTGGTCAATGGCCTCGCGCAGGTGGTGGACCCGGAGGTGACCGAAGTGGTCGAGGAGGTCGGTGGCAGCCTGCTGCTTGGCATGCTCCGCGACCTGATGATCATGTTCCGGGATGTGCTGCCGATCATCGCCGTCGTGCTGGTCTTCCAGTATCTGGTGATCCGCAAGCACATCGCCCACCTGCACAAGGTGATGGGCGGCTTTCTGGCGGTGATCATCGGTCTCTATGCCTTTGTGGTCGGGTTGAAGATGGGCCTCTTCCCCATTGGCCAGAGCATGGCCGAGCAGTTGATCGGGTTGGATCGCTGGATCTTCGTCTACCTCTTCGCCTTCGCGATCGGCTTCGCGACGACCATGGCGGAGCCGGCCCTGATCGCGATCGGCCAGAAGGCAGAGGATGCGGCCAAGGGGCGCCTGGACGGAAACGTGATCCGCATCCTGGTCGCGGTCGGCGTGGCGGTTGGGATCACCGTTGGCGTGCACCGCATCATCAGCGGCGACTCGATCCACTACTACATCATGGCCGGCTACGCCGTGGTGATCCTCTTGACCTTCCTGTCGCCCAGATACATCGTGGCCCTCGCCTATGATCTCGGGGGCGTGACCACCTCCGAGGTGACCGTGCCGCTGGTGACCGCACTGGGCATCGGTCTGGCCACCCACATCGAAGGGCGCAGCGTGATGATCGACGGTTTCGGCCTGATCGCGTTTGCCTCGATCTTTCCGATAATATCCGTGATGCTTTATGCCATTGCGGCCGAATTCGTCAACCGACGGAGAGGTACCGAATCATGAAATTTGCGGTGCTCGTTGCGATCCTTGCCGATGATCTGGAGGAGCAGGCGATCGACATTGCGAAGAAGGCGGGCGCGGGCGGCGTCACGCTGCTGGATGGCCGCGGCATCGGCGCCGAGGAGAAGAAGACCTTTTTCGGCCTCACCTACGAGGGTTCCCAGAGTGTGTTGATCTGCGTACTGGAACGGAAACTCTCGCTGAGGGTGATGAAGGCGCTGACGGTCGATCTGGAACTGGCAAAGCACTCCAAGGGGGTGGTCTTCACCATGCCGCTGGATCACATCGCGGGGATCGATACCCGGCAACTCGAGAGCTTCGAGGAGCACATCAGGCAGGAACTCTGACCCCGCACCCGGGGCGCGTCGCCTCATCCGGCGCCAGTGGTCCCGGACTGCGGCTGGCATCGATTCAAACTTCCGGAGGCAACATGCTCGTCAAGGACATCATGCAGACCGAGGTGATCACCATCTCCCCGCTGGCCACGCTGCGCGAGGCGATGGCGCAGATGCGGCGTCACAGGGTGAAGTCGCTGGTGGTCGAGCGGCGCGATGAACACGATGCCTACGGCATGATCACCTATTCAGCCATCCTGCGGACGATCGTCTCGGAGGAGGGCGACATCGACCTGATCAACGTCTATGACGTATGCACCAAGCCCGCGCTGATCGTGCCTCAGATGATGGACGTCAAATACGTGGCCCGGATGATGATCGCCCAGCACCAGCGCAGGGTGGTGGTACTGGAGAGCGGCAAGCTCGTGGGGCTGGTGACGATGAACGACATCGTCGGCGAGGTGCTCACCCTGGCTGAGGAAGGCCACATCGAGGGCGTCAGGGATTAGCGTAAAGGTCGCGCCTTTCTTCCCTCCCCCGCAAGCGGGGGAGGGCGATTTTCATCGTCGGGGGTGGCCGTAATCCTTCCCGATGATTCTGCGCGACAATGACGGTTATTCGCAGCAATGGTGGACATTCCCCATTCTTAACGCTGTCGTTCCGACGTTAATGCCATCAGCCTCTCATACCGGTGAACAGCCATGATCGATCCCTTCCAGTGGTTCGCAGACTGGTTCGTCTACGAAGTCCTCGGGTTGTCCGCAGATACCCGTTTCGGGGCGGCGCTGAACTTCTTTGTGATGGACATCCCGAAGATCTTTTTCCTGCTCGTGGTAGTGATCTACGTGATGGGCTGGTTGCGCGCGTTTGTCAGTCCGGAGCAGGTGCGGCGCTACGTGCAGGGGCGTTCGAAGATCGCGGCCCGGTCGACCGCCGTGGGGCTCGGTGCGGTCACCCCGTTCTGCTCCTGTTCGTCGGTGCCCCTGTTCATCGGTTTCGTTGAGGCCGGCATTCCCCTCGGTGTGACCTTCTCGTTCCTGATCGCCAGCCCGATGA
>JAGTVE010000221.1 GCA_018224485.1 Thioalkalivibrio sp.
ACTGGCCTCTGACCACGGCCGCCCCGGCCGTAAGGGAGGCGAGACCCTCTCGGCGATTCTGACGCCGTGGAGGATCGCCCAGGGGGGTTGGGCCTCCTACGCCGTTCGCCCCGGGCCGCTGTGGGAGCGAGCCTGCTCGCGAATGCGCCGCAGGCGCGCCGAACACCGGGGTGCCCCAGACGCCCATTCGCGTGCAAGCACGCTCCCACACAGCCGCTCCGGCCCGTGTGGGAGGCGAGACCCTCTCGGCGATTCTGACGCCGTGGATGATCGCCCAGGCGGGTTGGGCCTCCTACGCCGTTCGCCCCGGCCCGCTGTGGGAGCGAGCCTGCTCGCGAATGCGCCGCAAGCGCGCCGAACACCGGGGTGCCCCGGACGCCCATTCGCGTGCAAGCACGCTCCCACACAGCCGCTCCCACACGGGCGCTCCCACACGGGCGCTCCCAAGAGGGCCTATCCCGCCGTCAGGCGGCCTTCAGCAGCAGGCGATTGAGCCGGGAAACGAAGCCGGAGGGATCATCGAGCTGACCGCCCTCGGTCAGCAGGGCCTGCTCGAACAGCAGCGTCGCGAGGTCGTCGAACTCGGCGCCGTCCGCGGCCTTCAGGCGCTGGACCAGCGGGTGTGCCGGATTCACCTCCAGCACCGGCTTGCTGCCGAAGGTCTGCTGGCCCGCCTGCTTCATCAGCTCCTGCAGGTACAGCGCCATCTCGTGCTCGGCAAGCACGATGCAGGCCGGGGACTCCACCAGGCGCTGCGAGGCCCGTACGGTCTCCACGCGGTCGCCGAGGGTCTTGCGGATGCGCTCGGGGAGGTCGCCGAGCGCCTCCTTCGCCTTGTCTTCATCCCCCGCATCCTTGCCCTCGGCGTCCTTGTCCACCACATCGCCGAGGTCGAGGTCGCCCTTCGCGACGGACTTGATCGGCGTGTCGTTGAAGCGGTCGAGGTGGGACAGCAGCCACTCGTCGACGCGGTCGGACAGCAGCAGCACCTCGATGCCGTGCTTGCGGAAGATCTCGAGGTGCGGGCTGTTGCGTGCGGCGGCGGGATTGTCAGCGGTGACCACGTAGATCGCCTTCTGGCCTTCCTTCATGCGCGCCTTGTATTCGGCGAGCGATACGTTCTGGGTATCATCGCTGTTGTGCGTGCTCGCGAAGCGCAGCAGCTTCGCGATCTGTTCCCGGTTGCCGTAGTCCTCGCCCGGCCCCTCCTTCAACACCCGACCGAACTGGTTCCAGATCTCGGCGTATTTCTCGGGCTCGTTTTCGGCGATGGACTCCAGCAGGCCGAGGATCTTCTTCACGGAGCCCGAACGGATGCCGTCGACCAGACGGTTGCTCTGCAGGATCTCGCGCGAGACGTTCAGCGGAAGGTCAGAGGAGTCGACCACGCCGCGCACGAAACGCAGGTAGCTCGGCAGCATCTTCTCCGCGTCGTCCATGATGAACACGCGCTTCACGTAAAGCTTCACGCCATGGCGCTGGTCTCGGTCCCAGAGGTCGAAGGGCGCGCGCATGGGGATGTAGAGCAGCGTGGTGTACTGTTGCTTGCCCTCGACGTGGCTGTGCACCCAGGCCGCCGGATCCTCGAAGTCGTGGGCGACGTGCTTGTAGAACTCCCGGTACTCCTCGTCGGTGATGTCGCTCTTGGCGCGCGTCCACAGCGCGCTCGCGCGGTTCACGGTCTCCCATTCGTCCGTGGGATTGCCCTCGTCGTCGAGCTTCGGCATCCGGATCGGGAAGGAGACGTGGTCGGAATAGCGGGTGATGATGTGGCGCAGCCGGTAGGCCTCCAGGAACTCGTCCGCATCCTCCTTCAGGTGCAGGATCACCTCGGTGCCCGGCTCGGCCCGGGTGGTGCTCTCCAGCGTGTAGCTGCCGGTACCGTCCGACTCCCAGCGGACCGCAGCATCCTCCGGGGCGTCGGCGCGGCGCGTCTCCAGCGACACGCGGTCGGCCACGGTGAACGAGGAATAGAAGCCCACCCCGAACTGGCCGATCAGCAGTGCGTCCTTCTGCTGGTCGCCGGTCAGCCGGTTCAGGAACTCCTTCGTACCCGAACGCGCGATCGTGCCGATGTTCTCGATCACCTCGTCCCGGGACATCCCCACGCCGTTGTCGCTCACGCGGATCTCGCGCCTCTCCCGGTCAAAGCTCACATCGATGTGCAGCTCGCCCGGCTGGACGATGGTATCGGGGTTCGCCAGGGCCTCGAAGCGGAGCTTGTCACAGGCGTCGGCCGCGTTGGAGATCAGCTCGCGCAGGAAGATCTCGCGGTTGGAGTACAGCGCATGCACCATCAGGTGCAGCAGCTGGCTGACCTCGGTCTCGAAACGGCGTTCTTCGCGTTGGGCTTCAGTCATGGTCCTTTGCATCCCTTTGGCAGTTGAATCTCGAGTCTCGCTCCGCGGGAGGTGGGGACGGGCCTCCACATTTTCAAGGGCTGGTACCGAAAACAGCCGGCCACGCATCCATCCCCTCCCGCCTGCGGAGAAGGGCCGGGCAGGGGGAGGGGAAGCCGCGCCCGCACCTAACCGACAGGCGAAAAAAAACCGCCGGCGTCGCCACCGGCGGTGTTTTCACGGTCCCGGAGGACCGCCGATCGTCAGCGACCCGATCTCATTCGTTGACCGGGGACTCCGGGTCGAACATGTAGGCCATGATGTCGGCGATCTTCTCCTGGGTCAGCATGCCGTTCGCACCGAAACGCGGCATGTGGGTGCAGGGGAAGTAGACATGCGGATTGTAGATCATGTCATAGGCGTACTTCAGCATCG
>JAGTVE010000222.1 GCA_018224485.1 Thioalkalivibrio sp.
GATTGGTCACGTCGCGCAGGGGCGCGACACCCACGCTCAATTTCCAGGAGGGACCTCGATGGCAACGAATCTCGCCGCCACCCATGATCCGGACCAGGAGCTGCTGAACGCCTACCTCCGGGTCCGGGGACTGTCCGAACACCTTGCCGCCCGCCTCACCCCGGAAGACCAGGTCGTCCAGACGATGCCGGACGTCAGCCCGACGAAATGGCACCTGGCGCACGTGACCTGGTTCTTCGAGCGCTTCGTGCTGGGCCCGAAGTTTCCGGGCTACCGCGTGTTCGACGAACGCTGGCAATACCTGTTCAATTCCTACTACTACACGGTGGGCGAGATGTATGCTCGACCGCAGCGCGGCCTGCTCTCCCGTCCCACAGTGGCCGAGATTCTTGACTTCCGCGCCCACGTCGACGACGCGATGCAGCGGCTGCTGTGGGAATCCGGCGACGACGATCCCGACCTTGCCTTTCTCGTCACGCTCGGCCTGAATCACGAGCAGCAGCACCAGGAGCTGCTGTTGACCGACATCAAGCACGTGCTGTGGACGAACCCGCTCGGGCCCGCCTACGACGACGCTCTGGCAACGCCACCCGCCGGATCGGTCCCGCCTCTCGCGTTCGTGGAGCAAGAAGGGCGCGAGACCCGGATCGGCGCGGACGGGCAGGGCTTTGCCTTCGACAACGAGACACCCCGGCACGCGGTCCGGCTTCGGCCGCACGCGCTGGCGAACCGGCTCGTGAGCAATGCCGAGTACCGCGAGTTCATCGCAGGCGGGGGTTATCGCGACCCGGCCCTGTGGCTCGCCGATGGCTGGGCACAGCTGCAGGCGGAGGGCTGGGACCGTCCGCTGTACTGGTCGCAGGATGGTGCAGAGGAGTTCACGCTGGGTGGCTGGAGACCGCTGCAACCCGACGCGCCCGTCTGCCACGTGTCCTTCTATGAGGCGGATGCATTTGCCCGTTGGGCCGGCGCACGGCTGCCGGAAGAAGCGGAGTGGGAGGCCGCCGCCGCGCGGCAACCGGTCACAGGCAACCTGCTCGAAACGGGCTGGCTGCATCCTGCCCCGGTGAAAGACGCGGACTCCGGGCTCGCGCAACTCTTCGGCGACGTGTGGGAGTGGACCAGGTCGCCGTACATGCCGTATCCGGGCTTTGAGCCACTGGCCGGATCCCTGGGCGAGTACAACGGCAAGTTCATGTGCAACCAGATGACCGTGCGCGGAGCATCCTGCCTGACGTCGACCGATCACGTCCGCGCCAGCTACCGCAGCTTCTTCTATCCGCAGCAGCGCTGGCAGATGCTGGGCTTTCGCCTGGCCCGCGATGTACGCTGATGGAGGGTACAGACCCTCAGAGGTGAATCATGATCCACGCGTACGCGGCATTTGAACCCGGCGGTGAGCTACGGCCTTTCGAATACGATCCAGGTCCACTCGGGGTGGGCGAGGTGGAGATCGAGGTCGAACACTGCGGAATCTGCCACAGTGACGTGAGCATGCTCGATAATGCGTGGGGCATCAGCAGCTATCCGCTGGTGCCGGGGCACGAGGTGGTCGGCCGCATCGGCGCGATAGGTCCAGGTGTTACCGGCCTGGAGCCAGGGCAGCGGGTGGGCCTGGGCTGGCAGGCTGGCTACTGCATGCACTGCGATACCTGCATGTCCGGAGACCATAACCTGTGCGGTGAGGCGCAGGGCACCATCATTGGCCACCACGGTGGGTTCGCCGACAGGGTTCGGGCCGCTGCCGCGAGTGTCGTGCCGCTACCGGAGGGGATTGATGCCGCCAGCGCCGGTCCGCTCTTTTGTGGCGGCATCACCGTCTTCAACCCCCTCGTCCAATACGAAGTCCCGCCGACTGCACGGGTTGGGGTGGTCGGCATCGGTGGCCTCGGCCATCTGGCACTGAAGTTCCTCAACGCCTGGGGCTGCGAGGTGACCGCCTTCACGACGAGCGAGTCGAAGCGCGAGGCAGCGCTGCGCCTGGGTGCCCACGATACCCTGGACTCGCGTGATGCCAAGGTGCTCGAGGCGGCCGCGGGCCACTTCGACCTGATCCTCTCGACCGTCAATGTGAAACTGGACTGGAACGCCTACCTGGGTACGCTGAAACCCCGGGGCAGGCTCCACTTCGTCGGCGCGACCCTGGAGCCGATCGACGTGGCCGTGTTCCCCTTGCTCGCAGGACAGCGGAGCATCTCCGCCTCTCCAGTCGGCAGCCCCGCGACCATCCGCCGGATGCTCGAGTTCGCCGTCCGACACGGCATCGCCCCGGTGACCGAACACTTCCCCCTCGAACGTGTCAACGACGCCATCGACCACCTGCGCAGCGGCCAGGCCCGCTACCGCGTCGTCCTCAACCGCTGAATCCGCCCCCGCAGGGGCGGAGGGGCGGGGTCGGACCAAGGCAAGCGACTGAAAGAGAAAGGAAAGAGAGGCCTTTGCCCCGCTGAAGAAGGGCTTAGAGCCCCGTTTTTGCCCCTGAAAACGGGATCGAAGCCCCAGACCGTCCGGCTAGGCGGGCGATCAAGAAACGCCGATTGATCCGCGCCGTCTCGGTGCGAGGGTGAGCGCAAGACGCACCGGAGCCCGTACGGGCGCTTCATGTTGCACGACAATGTGACAACCTGAGGGAGACCGCGATGTCCAGCGCCGACGAACACCAGCAGAGCCGTTCCGGCCACGATCATTCCAGTCATGAACAGATGTTCCGCCGGCGGTTCTGGATCTGCCTGGCGTTGTCCCTCCCTGTCCTCCTGACCAGCGAGACCCTGCAGCGCTGGCTGGGCTTCACCGTGCC
>JAGTVE010000223.1 GCA_018224485.1 Thioalkalivibrio sp.
CCACGCCGCCTGAAACTGGATCCCACAGCGGCGCGCTGCATCCGCTGCGCCGAAGCGCACGACCGTTGACGCCTACCCTGTAGGAGCGGGCCTCGCCCGCGAACGACCCTCCCCGTAAGACCCGACCGGATCCGCCGTGCCATGGGCCTTTCGCGAGCATGGCTCGCTCCCACAACCCCCCACCGTCCGCGTGGGAGCGGCTTCCAGCCGCGATTCGACCGCGCCTGTAGTGCCAGGGCATCGCGGCCAGAGGCCGCTCCCACAACCCCCCTACCACCCGCGGGCCTGCCGCGTAGGAGCGGGCCTCGCCCGCGAACGGCCCTGTCCGTTTTGGCGGGTGGGCGTGAACCCGTCCATGGGTAGACCGTCACGCTCATCAATCCGGTCGTGTATCCCGGATCAGATCCCGCACGATTCGCTCCCAGGCGGGCCGCAGCGCATTGACGCTCCATTGCGAGACATCCAGCGCCGGTGGCAGACGTCCCTCCAGCCACTGCTGCAGGCGTTCCAGCAGTGCCGCGCCGTCCCCGGGCGGATAGCGGTAGCGCTGTGGATACTGCTCCCGATAACTCAGGTCATCGGGCACCAGGGGCCGGACGCCGGCGCTGACCGCCTCCAGCATCGCCAGCCCCTGAAATTCATGTAACGCCGTACTGACTGCGATCGCCGCGCGTCCGAGCAGGCGTTCGTAGGGCTCCCGGTCCAGCCAGCCGTCGGCATCGATACGCCTGCCCAGCCGCTCGCGCAGGCGCGTCAGCATCTCGGGCGCCCGTTGCGGGCGCGCCCCGAGCAGCGCAACCCGGAATTCGATACCGCGCGCGTCCAGCCCGAGCAAGGCATCGACGAAGCGTTCCGGAGCCTTGTCGTATTCCCAGCGGTGATTCCAGAGGATCAGGCGGCGATCACGCTCCGGGCCCGGCGGTACCGGATGAACGGGGACCGGCAGCACCTCGGCCCGGGTCGCCAGGCGGTCGACGACACCCCCGGGAACGCGGTCGGGCATGCGTTTGAGAAGTCCCTCGACGCCTTCCAGGAACGACGACCTGTTGTACTCCGAGTTGAAGGCGAGGCGGTCGGCGGCCAGTGCCCCGTAGAGCTGCACGATCTGCGGTTCGAGAGACCGCGTTTGGTGCTGCCCGATAGGGTAGGCGAACTGGTTTTCGTGGAAGTAATAGAGCGTGGGTGCGCGCGCGATGCGCGGATGCAGACCGCGCAGGGTCGCGAGGTCCACCATCGAGGTGGCAAGGACCGCGTCGGGCGTCTCCAGTGGCAGATCGTCCAGCCAGGATAGGGGATTACCCCGGATGCGCCAGCGGAAGTGCCGGCCGGGGAGTTCGCGAATCTGCCAATCCATCAAATCGAGGCTTCCGGCCAGCCAATCGGCCCAGGCGCCATGACTCGCACTGCGGTAGGCTGACAGCAGCAGAATCCTCGGCGTTGCCTGCGCAGCCTCGGGAGTGGGCTTCGGTGATGGCTGTGCGTGTCCGATTGCCGTCCTCCCGGGAGTGTCCGCGGCCTTTTCCTGATCGCCGAAGCGGTCCGTGTCCAGCCGAAGTGGATGGGAGCCAGGGACGGCAGGTGCGTTGGCAACGGGTTCCGCCGGGTCAGCACCAGGTCGTGTCATCGGGTTACCGCTTGCGCGGGGTGTCAACCTTACCGGCGCAGGCCCCACCACGCCAATGCGGATGCCGCCGCCGCGTAGGCCGCCAGGAGCAGCGCGACCGCTTCCATCGACCACTGGAGGTCGAGCAACAGTCCGACGCTGACCGGGGCGGCGGCCGTCGAGAAGATCATCGCGGCCTGCGCCACCGCCCGGATCGCTCCGAGGTGAGTGGTTCCGTAGAGTTCGACCCAAATCACGCCCATCAGGGTATTGGCGAGGCCCATGCCCAGTCCGGCCAGACCGAGGTATGCCGGCGCAAGCCAGGGGCCTTCGGCCTGGTGCAGCGCGAGCAGGGCGAGGAACAGCGGCGCAAGGTGCCAGGGAAGCAAGCGGTGTGAACCGAAGCGATCTACCGACGGGCCCGCGAAGAACAGGGACACCAGATGAGCACCCGCAAAGGCGGTGAAGCTCGAGGCAAGCCAGGGCAGGCTCCAGCCCTTTGCCTCTGCGAGTGGCACCTGATGGAAGAAGATCGCCGTCACAATGAGCGGCGCACCCATCAGGGCCGGGAGGATCAGGTAGAAACGAAGATCACGCAGGACCTGGCGTCGGGTCCAGTGGTTCATGTCCTCCACTTGCGAAGTCGCAGCCATGTGCTCGGGTGGCGGAACGCGCAGCAGTGCGGGAAGCAACAGGGCCAAGGCGATCATCATCA
The DNA here is from genome assembly GCA_018224485.1 of Thioalkalivibrio sp. Taxonomy (GTDB): domain Bacteria; phylum Pseudomonadota; class Gammaproteobacteria; order Ectothiorhodospirales; family Ectothiorhodospiraceae; genus Thioalkalivibrio. The sequence continues at coordinate 2,319 of JAGTVE010000223.1, forward strand.
GGGCAATGAGCCCCCAGGTCGAACGCCAGCCGACGGCCGCCGCTGCGGCAACCACCACGATCGGAGCGACCGCCTCCGCGACCGGGAGTCCCGCGACCGTTACGCTCACGGCCTTCCCTCGATGCCGGCCGAAGGACCGCGCGACCGCGGTCTGTGCGGTATGGGTCATCAGTCCCTGGCCGAAGAAACGGAGCAGAAAGAACCCGAGTACCAGCCCCAGAACGCCGGGCGCGGCGGCGAGCGCCGCGCTGCCCATCGCCGCCCCGAGCAGCACGAAGATCACCATACGCCGAAGCGGAAGGTGATCGACCAGGCGTCCGGCACTGATCAGAAGCACGGCACTGGCCAAGGTGGCCGCGGAATAAGCCAGTCCCAGTTGTCCGTGAGAGAGTCCAAAGGCCTCCCGCCACTCGCCTCCGAACAGCGACAACACAAAGGTCTGTCCGACCGCCGAAAAGGCGACCAGGAAAAAGCCGGCGGCCAGAAAACGCCAATGCGGAAACAACGGGTGCACGGAGTCATCCCTGCGGGTTGCAGCGCGGGCGCTCATGGTACGGATTTGCCCGCGGCTCTGCCGCCGTTACCGCAGGCACTCGATTAGGGGGTTTTCCGGATTGCCCTCCGGTGCGGGTGGCCGGGTAATGTTGTGGATGGACACAACCAGAGTCTGCACCGCGCAGCACCGGGAGCCCTCATGTCTGAAAGACCGGCCACCCGATTCGGCCTCCTCGGCCTTCTGGCCCTCGGATTTGCCCTTGTCGCAGGGCTTGACGCGGAGCAACAGTGGGGCGCAGAGCGCTTGAATGAAGAGGCTCCGATCTTGCCTTGCCGGGCAACTCCGGAGGACGCCGGGTCCATCATCCTGGATCTGCGGGTGCATCTTCTTTATGCACCTGATTCGCAGGCCGTCACCACGACCCTGAAGAGCGACGAGCTTGCGCGCATCTTTGCCGGGGTAAACGAGGTCTGGAGCCAGGCAGGAATTCGCTGGCGGCCGGCCAAGGTTTCGCGTGTGGAGGCAAGGAACGGGGCGGTGCACGAAGGTGTGCTGGCCGGGGACATACCCCGAAGACCCGGGATGATGGCGCGGATGGTCCCTACGGATGCGGCCTCCGAGGGTTGGGACGTCTTCTTTATCCGGGACCTCGGGGGTATGGCTGGGGGTGTGTACCTGCCGCCCCTCACGGCCGTGGTGCAGAGCGAACGGGGTCCCTCCGGGATCCGGGACATCGAAGGCGACCTGGTGCGGATCCTGTCCCACGAATTGGGTCACGCCCTGTCCCTTCCCCACGTCAACTGCCCGGAGCAGGGGAATCTCATGTCCCCGGGCTGCACCCAGGGCGACCGGACGCGCCTCGCCCCGTTGCAGGTCGAGCAGGCGCGTCGCCAGGCCCGGTCGGGAAGTCCCTATTCCGGTGATGCCGCGAGGCTGCTGAAGAGAAAGTAATTCGGGAATGGGGTCGGACCAAGCCAATTCATTGTTTAAAATGGAAAAATAGCTGGAGAGAGGGGCTGATTTTGGTCTTCATGGCCCATTTTTGACCCCGAAAACGGTCATTCAAGCCAAGAATTGCTCGCGACGGCTGAAGGTAAGGCGACAGGAGTGAGTCGAATAGACAGATCGGGAGAGACGTGCTTTCCTTTCTGGGAATCATGCCAACGGATGGTCCGAGGCCCCTTTGAGCTGCATCCCCGCCCGTGTGTCGGGCGGGGTTCATGTGCGCTCAGTGCTATTCACGCTGACTTTCATGGCTCACGCAGCCACCGCCGACCATGAAAGCCCCCCCGCTCCCGCAAGCGGCAGAGGGGAGAGCTGCGCGACTTTCACTCTAACTAGAGGAACCGAGCGAGCCCATGTCCGAATCCCGAGACGATTCGCAACAACGGACCGCCTGGCACGCCCTCTCCGGTAATGAGGCCCTGGAGAGGCTCGACAGCCGCGAGCACGGCCTGAGCGCTGACGAAGCCAGGGAGCGAATGGACAGGTATGGTCCCAACCGCCTGCGCGAAGAGCAGGGGCGACCCTGGTGGCGCCGGTTGCTGGACCAGTTCAACAACGTGCTCATCATCATCCTCCTGATCGCCGGGGCGGCGACAGTGGTTCTGGGTCAGTGGGTCGATGCGGGGGCCATCTTCGCCGTGGTCTTCATCAACGCCGCCATCGGCTTCTTCCAGGAGGGCAAGGCGGAGCGGGCCCTGGAGAGTATCAAGGGGATGCTCTCGCCGAAGGCCAGGGTGATTCGCGATGGCCGGCGCAGAGAGGTGGACGCAGAGGCACTGGTGCCAGGCGACGTGGTGACCCTTGCCGCCGGCGACCGGGTCCCCGCCGATGTGCGCCTGCTCGACACCAAGCGGCTGCGCACCCAGGAGGCCGCCCTCACCGGCGAATCGGAGGCGATGGGCAAGCAGACCGATCCGGTGGATGAGGAAACGGAGCTGGCGGACCGCACCTCCATGGCCTTCGCCGGAACCATGACTGTCGAGGGCAGCGCGACGGCAGTGGTGGTGGACACCGGCCAGCACACCGAGATCGGCCGAATCTCCGAGATGCTGGAGGAGGTCGAGCATGTGCAGACACCTCTGCTGCGCCAGCTCGACCATTTCGCCAGGGTCCTGGCGGTGATCATCATCGGCGTGGCCGCCGCGATGGCGTTATATGGCGTACTCCTCCACGATCGGAGCTGGAGCGAGATGTTCCTGGCTGCCGTGGGCCTTGCGGTGGCGGCCATCCCCCAGGGTCTGCCAGCCCTGGTCACCATCACCCTGGCCCTGGGCGTGCAGCGCATGGCCAGGCGCAACGCCATCATCCGCCGCCTACCAGCAGTGGAGACCCTTGGCTCCGTATCCACCATTTACTCCGACAAGACCGGCACTCTGACCCGCAACGAGATGACCCTCCAGGCTGCCTTGCTCGGCGACGGCGAGGTACAGGTGGGCGGGGTCGGCTTTACCCCGGAGGGCGACTTCCGCCGCGGCGCCAGCGAGGAAGAGAAGGGCGAGCGTCTCGATCCCGACGAGCACCCGCTGCTGAAACGCTTCCTGACCGCGAGTGTGCTCTGCAACGATGCCGAGCTGCAGCAGCATGAGGACGAATGGACCATCGAGGGTGACCCAACCGAGGGAGCCCTGATGGTGGCCGGCGCCAAGGCCGGCTGGGATACAAGGCAGATGCGTAACGAGTCCAAGCGCATCGACGCCATCCCCTTCGCCGCCGAATACAAATACATGGCCACCCTGGATCAGGACCCACAAGGCGATCAGTTGATGATCCACGTCAAGGGCGCCCCGGAGGTGGTCCTTGAACGCTGCGACAGGCTTGCGACCCTAGACGGCGACCGCGAATTGGACCGCGGCACCTGGGCGGAGAGGATCCAGGACCTTTCCAGCCGCGGGTACCGGGTGTTGGCTGTGGCCGACAAGCGCGGTGCCGGCGGCGACGAGCTGAAAGACGAGGATGTGGAATCCGGCCTGGTTCTGCTGGGCCTGGCCGGACTGCTCGACCCACCTCGGGACGCCGCCATCCAGGCGGTGGAGCGCTGTCGCGATGCCGGTATCCAGGTCAAGATGGTCACCGGTGACCATGCCCTCACCGCCCGCGCCATCGCCGAACAACTCGGGCTGGACCGAACCGACGAGGCACTCAGCGGCAGCGATATCGCCGAACTCTCCGATGAAGAGATCCTTCGACGTGAGGGCGACGTGGACGTCTTTGCCCGTGCGGCTCCCGAGCACAAGCTGCGCCTGGTGGAGGCGGTGCAGTCCCGCGGCGGCGTCTGTGTGATGACCGGCGACGGGGTCAATGATGCGCCGAGCCTCAAGCGCGCGGACGTCGGCATCGCGATGGGGATCCAGGGTACGGAGGCGGCCAAGGAGGCAGCGGAGATGGTGCTTGCGGACGACAATTTCGCCTCCATCGCCAACGCGGTGGAGGAGGGGCGCACCATCTACGACAATATCAAGAAGGCCATCACCTTCCTGTTGCCGAGCAACGGCGGCGAGGCCCTCGCCATCCTTGGCGCCGTGCTGCTGGCCACCGCCTTGCCGATCACCCCGGTGCAGATCCTCTGGATCAATATGGTGACCGCCGTCACCCTGGGACTGGCCCTGGCCTTCGAGCCGGCCGAGGCTGACGTGATGCGGCGCAAGCCACGGAAGCCGGACGCCCCGATCCTCGATCGCTTCCTGGCCTGGCGGGTTGTGTTTGTTTCCCTGCTTTTGGTCTCTGCGGTGTTCGGCCTGTTCCTCTGGCATACGCAGGCCGGCGGCGATGTGGACGTGGCCCGCACCCTCGCGGTGAACATGCTGGTGGCCGGTGAAATCGTCTACCTGTTCAACGCCCGCCTGCTGACCGAGCGCTCCCTGTCCGCCAAGGGCCTGTTCGGAAGCCGTGCGGCGTTGATCGCGGCAGGTCTGGTGATCGTGTTTCAACTGCTTTGGACCTATACCGGCCCGATGCAGTACCTGTTCGGGAGTGCTCCTCTGGAGCTCTGGCACTGGGGGATCATTGCTGCGGTGGCAGTGGCCATCTTCCTGCTGG
>JAGTVE010000224.1 GCA_018224485.1 Thioalkalivibrio sp.
ACCGCCTCGCGCAGGCCCTCGCGGTCACGCTGGGTACGCAGCGGCGGCATCACATGGCATAGCGGGTTGAAATCGGCCACGTCCATCTCGGTGAGGAAGAGTTGATGTGCGGCAACGTCTGCCGATACCGGCAGGCCGTCCGCGCGGGCCTTTGCGATCATCTCAGCGCCCCGGCGGGTGGACAGGCGGTTCACGTGCACGCGAGCGCCGGTCTGCTCGACGAGCGCCAGGATGCTGCCCAGGGCCGCCGTTTCCGCCGCCTCCGGGATCCCCGCGAGACCCAGGCGCGTCGAGATCGCGCCTTCGTGCACGCAGCCTGAGCCGGCCAGCGAGGCATCCTGGGCCGAAAGCGACACCAGCAGCTCGAAGGTGGCCGCATATTCCATCGCCCGGCGCAGCACCAGTGGACTCGCGAGCGGGCGGCGGGCATTGCCGACCCCGACGACTCCGGCGCGCTTCAGCGCCGCCATCTCGGCCAGCTGCTCGCCGTTCAGCCCGCGCGTCAGCGCGCCCACCGTGAGCACACGGACCCCGCAGCTCTGTTCGGCACGCCGCGAGATCAGTTCCACCTCGGCCGGAGAATCGATCGGTGGCATCGTGTCCGGGGACACTACCACGGTCGTGATGCCGCCGCGCGCAGCGGCCTGTGTCTCGCTCGCGATCGTCGCCTTGTGCTCCTCGCCGGGCTCGCGCAGGTGCGCGGACAGGTCGATGATGCCCGGGAACAGCCAGCGATCTGTGGCGTCGATCCGACGGCGCGGCTCGAAGCCTTCCGGGATCGCGCCGACCGCGAGGATCTCGCTGCCCTGGATGCAGACGGGCGTGACCGCATCGAGGCCACTGGCGGGATCGATCACGCGCGCGTTCTCGATCAGGATGCTCATGCGCCGCGCACACCCATCACCATGGACATCACCGCCATGCGCACCGCGATCCCGTAGGTGACCTGCTGCAGGATCACCGATTGCGCGCCGTCCGCCACCGCTGAGTCGATCTCCACGCCGCGGTTCGCCGGACCGGGGTGCATCACCAGGCAGTCGGGTTTGGCGAGGTGCAGGCGCCGCTGGGTCAGTCCGAAGAGCTGGAAGTACTCGTGCTCCGAGGGCAGGTGGGCGTGCTCCATGCGCTCACGCTGGAGGCGCAGCATGATCACCACGTCCACGTCCCGCAGACCCTGTTCCAGGTTGTGATAGACGTGAACGCCGAGGTCCTCCACATGGGCCGGCAGCAGTGAATACGGCGCCACCACGCGCACCTCGCCCGCCTGCAGGATGTTCAGCGCGTGGACCTGCGAGCGCGCCACGCGCGAGTGCAGGATGTCTCCGACGATCGCGATCTTCAGCCGCGTGAAGTCGCCCTTGTGGCGACGGATGGTGAACATGTCGAGCAGGGCCTGCGTGGGGTGCCCGTGGCGACCGTCTCCGGCATTCAGCACGCTGATCCCGGGCTCCACGTGCCGGGCCATGAAATGGGCCGCCCCGCTCTGCTGATGCCGCACCACGAACATGTCCACGTTCATGGCCTCGAGGTTGCGCAGGGTGTCGAGCAGACTCTCGCCCTTCACGGCCGAGGAGGTGCTGACATTGATGTTGAGCACGTCGGCCGACAGCCGCTTCGCCGCGAGTTCGAAGGTGGTCCGGGTGCGGGTGCTGGCCTCGAAGAAGAGATTCACGATGGTCTTGCCGCGCAGCAGCGGGACCTTCTTCACCGCCTTCTCGTTCATGTTCGCGAAGGACTCGGCGGTGTCCAGGATCTCGCTCAGGAGATCCCGGCTCAGCCCCTCGACGGTGAGCAGGTGCTGCAGCCGCCCGTCGCTGGTCAGCTGCAGGCTGTTGGGCAGGGGACCGGCCCGGGGCAATTGGCTGGCCGGATGGGCCACTGCGATCAATTGCCACCCTCCAAGTGTACCCGCTCCAGGCGCAGTGGCTCGGGTCCGCGCAGCTTCACCTGCTCGCCGGCGCCGAGCTCGAGATGGGCCCCGACAATGGCCGCCTCCACCGGCAGCTCACGCCCGTCGCGCTCGACCAGCACCGCCAGTGTCACCGAGGCGGGACGCCCGTAATCGAAGAGCTCGTTCAATGCGGCGCGAATGGTGCGGCCGGTGAAGAGCACGTCATCCACCAGCAGGACGTGTTCGTCGTCCAGTTCCTCGGGCAGCTCCGAGGGCCGTACCTGCGGATGCATGCCGATCCGCGAGAAGTCGTCCCGGTAGAAGCTGATGTCTAGTTTCCCCATCGGCCGGGTGTAGCCCAGTCGGTGGCGCAGGGCGTCCGCGATCCAGACGCCCCCGGAATGGATGCCGACCACGATCGGTTCGGCGATACCTTGCTGCCGGAAGTGGCGCCGGGCCTGCTCGGCCATGCTGTCGAGGAGGGGTGCGATCTCAGGCATTGCGGGTGTTCTCCAGTAGCCAGCCTTCCAGGATGACCGCCGCAGCATGGGCATCGAGGCCCGGATCCCTGCCGCGGCGCCGCACGCGCTCCTGTCCCAGATGGGAGCTCAGGCGCTCGTCGGCCCAGTATACCGCCCGGCCGTGACGCTGGCCGAGCCCTTCGCCGAAGGCGCGGATCGCTGGTCCAAGGGCCGTGGGCTCGCCGTCGTCGCGGGTGGGCCAGCCAACCACGAAGGCGTCCGGCTGCCACCGGGCGACCAGTGCATCGATGGCGCGATCGCTGTCCGGCCGGTCCGGCCGGTCCGGCCGCACGGTCGCCAGACCGCGTGCGCTGCCGGTCAGCTCGTCACCGATGGCGACACCGATGCGGCGCCGGCCGTAGTCGAAGGCCATCAGCCGCACGTCAACGTGAACATGCCGCCATGGAAAAACACGGACGTCACGGAAAATGAGGGGAGTTCAGACTCGTTTCCATGCGTTTCCGTGGCGCGTCTTTGCATCTTTGGGGCTGGCGGCCGGCCGTGACCGCTACGCGTGTCCGGCGACCTGACTGATCAGGTTCATGTCGATGCCGATCAGCCGGGCCGCGGCGTTCCAGCGCTGCTCGGGGGGCAGCGTGAACAGGATGGCATGCCGGGCCGGGGCCATGAGCCAGGAATTCTCCGCGATCTCGCTCTCGAGCTGTCCCGGGCCCCAGCCGGCATAGCCGAGTGCGATCAGCGTATGCTCCGGCCCCTCTCCCCGCGCTATGGCATCGAGGATGTCGCGCGAGGTCGTCAGCGCGAGATCACCGCACAGGTTCCGGGTGCCGGTCCATTCGTCGCCAGAGGGGTGCAGCACGAAGCCATGCTCCGGCTGCACCGGCCCGCCGCGAAAGATCGGCTGGCTGGCGGTCTCCTCGGTTGGCCGCAGTTTCAGCTGCCGCAGCATCTGTTCCAGGGTCAGCTCGAGCGTCTGGTTGATCACCAGGCCCATCGCGCCCTCTTCCGTATGCTCGCAGATGTACGTGACGGTCTGGCCGAAATAACCGTCTTGCAGGCTGGGCATCGCGATCAGGAACTGATTGCGCAGGCCGTCGGTGGTCGAATCCGGAGTGCGTAGTGCCATGGTTAGAGTATCAGCCTGCAGGACCCCGGCCCGCAAGCCATCAGCGGGCGCGTTCCACGCGATCGCGGCGGAAGGCCCAGGTGCGGGTGATCACCAGGTGATCATATTTCTCGCGCATGCTGTCGGTGAACGGCGCGAAGGGGCTGGCGAGTTCCACGATCCGGACTGCGGACTGGTCCAGCACCGGTTCCCCGGAACTCTGGGCGATGGCGATGTCCTGCACCCGGCCTTCGGCGTCCAGGCGCACCGAAAGCACCAGCGAGCCCGAGAGCGCGCGCCGGCGTGCCTCGTCCGGGTAATTCAGGTTGCCGACGCGCTCGACCTTGCGTATCCATGCCTCCAGGTAGGCCGCCTCCGGCGCCGCACGGGCGGCAAGGGTGTCGATATAGAGCGTCCTGGAGGCCTGCGAACGCAATTCCTGCCCGGTCTCGTGCGGCATCGAGCGGGCCATTTCCCGCCCACGCGCCAGGATCGTGGCCGCGGACGGGGTCTCCGGGGCGTCGGCAGTCTCCGCGGGGTCCGGGTCGCGCGGCGCCGGATCGGGCGCCGGTTCGGACGCGGTGACCGGTTCCGGGTCTGCCGCGGGGACCGCATCGACCGCGGCCGGAGCGGCCTCCGGCGGCTCGGACGGGGCCGTCTCCTCTGCCGGCGGCTTCGGGCTGCGGGCGACCTGGCTCTCTTCGGCCTCACCGCTCCCGGCCTGGGCCTGCACGGCGATGTGGTCGGCATCCTCCGGTTCCGGCGACGGGACGTCCACCCAGGTCACATCCAGCGTGACCTGTTCGGGTCGTTCTCCCGTGAACATCTCGAAGCCGACGCCCAGGATCACCAGCGCGTGCAGGACCACCGCCACGAACAGCGTCAGGCCGAGGCTGCCGCCGTCATCCGGTTCCGGTTGTGGGAGGGTTGCGGACATGGCGTTGCATGCGCGGGTCGGAAAGCACTGAGTTCGACAGTATACCCGTGACCACGCCGGCGATCAGCGCCGCGAGCAGCAATGGCGGCAGCAGCAGTGGCAACTGCGGGTGCGGGATGATCAGGGTCCAGGCCAGAAGGAACTGCCCGCCGGTGTGGGCCAGGGCTGCGGCGACCGCGAGGCCCACCGCGCTCAGGTGAACCGGGTAGAGCCGACACAGCGGTGCGAGCAGCAGCAGCGCGGCCAGTGCACCGGCAAGCGACAGCCAGAATCCCGGGCTCAGCAGGGTACCCAGCAGCAGGCTGGAGCCCACCACGCGCAGCAGTGTCACCGCGACCGCCGCCCGCCAGCCCAGCGTGACCAGCGCCACCAGGGTGATCACGTTGGCGAGGCCCGGCTTGATTCCGGGTACCGGGCTCGGAATCGCGGCCTCGATCACCTGCAGGCCGATCGCCAGGGCCGCCAGTGCGGCAATCCGGCGATCGGAGTTGGCGTCATCGGTGGCGACACGTATCGCCATGATCGTCAGAAGTGCATGCTGTCGAAGCCCGCGCCCGGGCCCTGCACCTGGAGCACGAGGCGATTCGGCAGGCTCACCGCCATGTCCCCCGGACGTGCCAGCCAGCCCGCGCGCTCGCAGATGCCCTGAGTGCCCGGGGAGTCGACGCAGCGGGCCCGGCCCGGCTCGATCCGGATCGTGGTCACGCCCGCGGCCCCCTGGACGCCAATCGTGCGGGCGGCGTCCAGGGGGTAGTGCCGGGGCGCCGCACCGGCCTGGGTCACCA
>JAGTVE010000225.1 GCA_018224485.1 Thioalkalivibrio sp.
CGCCTTGCGCGGGCGGGCCACCGTGATCCCCAGCCCCCTGGACCACGGCCTGGATGCAGCGGATGCCAACGTGATCCTCGAGCGAATCGCCGCGCGGGCGGGCTGAGCTCAACCGGAATCGGCGAGAGGGCTCGCCTCCTGCAAGAGCCGGTGCGGCCATGTGGGAGCGTGCCTCGCACGCGAATGGGCGTCGGGTTGGCGGCCGGCGTTCCGCGCGCCAACAGGGTTGGTCGTAGGAGCGGCTTCCAGCCGCGAGACGGCGTTGTATTGAGCACCCAGGGCCATCGCGGCCGGAGGCCGCTCCCACAGGAGGTCAGCCCTTGGGCGACCCACTGCCCAATCGCCGGATCGGCGAGAGGGCTCGCCTCCTGCAAGGCGACGGGCGTACCCGGCAATCGCGGCCGGAGGCCGCTCCCACGGTAACCCTCACTCTGCTGGGGCAGCAGTCCCCTCGCCGCCAGCGCGGCTGGACCGCTGCCCGGGCTGGATGAAGCGCACGCAGGACAGGCCGGTCTCCAGCACCGCCCGGCGCAGGGCCTCGATGGCCTGTGGACGCGGGAAGCTCGCACGCCACGCCAGCGCCACGCGCCGGCTCGGGATCGGCTCGGCGAAGCGCCGCACCGCGAGCAGACGCTGCGCGTAACGGTCGGCGCCGGCGGCGGTGCAGGGCAGGATGGTCACGCCCACGCCGGAGGCCACCATGTGCCGGATCGTCTCCAGGGACGAACCCTGCAGGTTGCGGGAGGTACTGCCGGCCTCCTCCGCCGAGTGCATGCAGCGCGGGCAGAGCTCCAGCACCTGGTCCCGGAAGCAGTGGCCGGCACCCAGCAGCAGCAGGGTCGCGTCCGCCATCCGGTCCAGTGTCAGCGTCCTCTCCTGGCGCAGCGGATGCGCGGCCGGCAGCACGGCCACGAAGGGCTCGTCGTACAGCGGCAGGGTCACCACGCCGGGCTCGTCGAAGGGCAGGGACACGACGATCGCGTCCAGCTCGCCCTCCTTCAGCCGATCGCGCAGACGCGCGGTGAAGTTCTCCTCGATCACCAGTGGCATCTCGGGTGCGGATTCGTGCAGCACCGGGATCAGTTCCGGCAGGAGGTAGGGCGCGATGGTGTAGATTGCACCGAGACGCAGCGGACCGGAGAGCTGGTCCTGCTGCTGCGTGGCCATCTCCCGCAGGACGCCGACCTCGTCCAGAACCCTGCGCGCCTGGCGGACCAGGCCCTCTCCGGCCGGCGTCAGTGTCACTTCGCCGTGTCCCCGCTCGAACAGGGTCACACCGAGCTCGTCCTCGAGCTTGCGTACCGCCACCGACAGCGACGGCTGACTGATGTGACAGGCATCCGCCGCCCGGCCGAAGTGCCGCTCGCGCGCAACCGCCACCACGTATCGCAGCTCGTTCAGCGTCACCGCGTCGACTCTTCCGAATCCCGCGCCGGCGGCTCCCCGTCCAGCATCCGGCCCCCCTCGGGCAGATCCATGCTGATTACGCGCACCCGGCGTCCGCGCAGCGTGATCGCGCCGGCGTGCCTCGAATCGCCGTCCGTCGCGAATTCGAAGCGGTAGGTCCGGGCCGGCATCAGCCCCCACCGTCCTCCCCGTTCCACCGTGACACCGGTCTGCACGACGCTGCTGTCGAGAAACTGCACCCCGGCCCGGGCACAGACGTCGCGCGCGACCTTGCGTGCGCGCTCGAGGCTTCGCCAGGCGTCGTTGAGGTAGAGCACAACCAGCACGATGGCGAGGATCACGAAGAGTCCGGTCATGAACCGGTATCATACGCGCAGGAACCAGCAGCGCTCACCCCGCGGACGCCAACTACAGCCATGGCGACTGCGCGCAGAACGGACCTGGCCGATGACATCCTCCGAACACGCTTTCGACGCCCTCCTCGAGGCCCTGCGCAGCGCCGGCCGGGAGGAGCTGCTGCCGCGCTTCCACGGCCACCTCGCGGTCTCGGAGAAGGCCGACGGCAGCCTGGTCACCAGCGCCGATCACGCGGTGGACCGGCGCCTGCGCGAAACGCTGGAACAGCTCTATCCCGGAATACCGGTGCTGAGCGAGGAGCAGCCCCGCGACGCGCAGCAGGCGGCACTGGAGGGAAACGGCCCCTGCTGGCTGCTGGACCCGCTGGACGGCACCACCAATTTCGCAGGCGGCATGCCCTTCTTCGCGATCTCGCTTGCGCTCATCGACACCGGCGGCGTGGCATACGGTGCCACCTACGACCCCATCCGCGACGAGCTCTTCACCGTCGCGCGCGGCACGGGCCTGCGGCTGAACGGCGAGGCGCCGGCCAGCCGGCCACCGGAGTCGGCCGACCTGTCGCGCTGCACGGCCCTGGTCGACTACAAGCGCCTGTCGCATCGGCTCGCGCTGGCCCTGGTGACAGAGCCGCCGTTCCGTTCCCAGCGCAACCTCGGGGCCTGTGCGCTCGAGTGGGCGTGGCTGGCGGCCGGCCGGGCCGATCTCTATCTCCACGGCGGACAGGCGCTGTGGGACAGCGCCGCCGGCACCCTGATGCTCACCGAGTCCGGCGGACGCCAGTGCACGCTGGAGGGCGACCCCGTGTTCCGCCGCAGCCTGCAGAAGCCCTCCGCGGTCGCCGCGCGGTCCCCCGCGCTGCAGGACGCTTGGCTGGGCTGGCTGAAGACCTCGGCCTGAAGGCAGGCGCCGGCGCCCGGACCCCCCGATACCGCTGCAAGCTCGCCCCGCAAGAGCATTCCGGCTACGATGAGTGGCTGTTTGTGCGCTGATCAGAGCAAGATGAACGACACCGTCGACCAACTCCTCGCCCGGGAACCCCATCGCCGGGTCCGCATCGGCGAGACCGAGATCACCCTGCTCGGCACGGCCCACGTGTCGC
>JAGTVE010000226.1 GCA_018224485.1 Thioalkalivibrio sp.
CCGGCTGCACCGGCATAAAGGCGGCCCCGCCTTCACGCCCCGGCATGATTCCAGAACGCGACCGCCAGCACCCACACACCGATGAACGCGAAGATCCCCGCGCTCAGCCGCTGCATCAGGCGCGCGGGGATTCTCGTGGCATAGCGGTGTCCGATCCAGATCGCCGGTGCGTTGGCCACGACCATGCCCAGCGTGCTTCCGGCAACCACCCACACCACGGTCTCGAAATTGGCGGCCAGCGCGGCGGTGGCGACCTGGGTCTTGTCGCCCATCTCCATGAGGAAGAACAGGACGAAGGTGGTGAAGAACGCGCCACGTACCGAGACCGCGGGTGGATGCTCGCCCTCGTGGTCGGCGCGGAGTGTCCAGGCCGCCATCGCAAGGAATCCCAGGCCGACGATCCACGCGATGACGGTATCCGGGAGCAGCCGGGACACCCAGACGCCGGCGACCGCCGCCAGGCCATGATTGGCCACCGAGGCGGCGAGCACGCCCCAGAACACGGGCCAGGGCCTGCGAAAGCGAGCGCTGAGCGTCAGGGTGACGAACTGTGTCTTGTCGCCGATCTCGGCGATCGCGACGGTGAACAGTGCCAGAAGGAAGATCTCCATGGGGGCTCCCAAGGGGTCGGAAGACGAGCACCAGTGGCACCGCCGCCGGCCCGACCCCGTCCCGACGCGGATACCACAGGTCTCGCCAAGCCCACACGGGCCGCACGCGCCATGACCTTCGGTCAATTGTGTTGACGCGCGCTCCCGGCGTTGCGCCGGGACGGCTACTCCCCTGAAGCGAATGAAATGGTAGGGTGGCGCCGGACAGATTTCAAATCCCGCCCGAGGGAGTTTTGCAACGCTTCGCTTGCAGCGGGAGAATAGTGATCCCCTCGAAGGACTTGACCAGACCATGACCATGATCCCTGCCCGGCACCGGACTACCCCCGTACGGGTTGGCCACGTCACTGTCGGCGGGGACGCGCCGGTCGTGGTGCAGTCGATGACCAATACCGACACCGCCGACCCGGTCCGCACCGCGATCCAGGTCGCGGAACTGGCCCGTGCCGGCTCCGAGATCGTGCGCATCACCGTGAATACCGAGGAGGCGGCCGCTGCGGTTGCGGAGATCCGCGAGCGTCTGGACGGCATGGGCCTGGACGTGCCGCTGGTTGGGGACTTTCACTTCAACGGCCACAAACTGCTGGCGAAATACCCGGCCTGCGCGGAGGCACTGGCGAAGCTGCGCATCAATCCCGGCAACGTCGGCAAGGGCTCGAAGCGGGACGCGCAGTTCGAGGCGATGATCGAGGTCGCCTGCCGCTACGACAAGCCGGTGCGCATCGGGGTGAACTGGGGCAGCCTCGATCAGGCGGTGCTCGCGCGCCTGCTCGACGCCAACGCGGCGCGTCCGGACCCGCTGCCGCTGGAGGACGTGACCCGCGAGGCGCTGATCGCCTCCGCGCTCGAGAGTGCCGCGCAGGCCGAGGCGATCGGGCTTCCGCACGACCGCATCATCCTGTCTGCGAAGGTCAGCGGAGTGCAACCGCTGATCCGCGTGTATTCCGACCTTGCCGCGCGTTGCGACTACCCGCTGCATCTCGGGCTGACCGAGGCCGGCATGGGCGTGAAGGGCATCGTCGGCTCCACCGCCGCGCTGGCGGTGCTGTTGCAGCAGGGCATCGGCGACACCATCCGCATCTCGCTGACACCGGAACCGGGCGGTGACCGCACCCAGGAGGTGATCGTCGCGCAGGAGATCCTGCAGAGCCTCGGGCTGCGCAGCTTCCTGCCCGCAGTGATCGCCTGCCCGGGTTGCGGCCGCACCTCGAGCGACTATTTCCAGAAACTCGCGCAGGACATCCAGGGCTTCATCCGTCACCAGATGCCGGAGTGGAAGAAGCGCTATCCCGGCGTCGAGGAGATGACCGTTGCGGTGATGGGTTGCGTGGTGAACGGCCCGGGGGAGAGCCGCCATGCGAACATCGGCATCAGCCTCCCGGGCACCGGCGAGGTCCCGGTCGCACCGGTCTACGAGGACGGCGAAAAGACCGTGACCCTGAAGGGTGACGGAATCGCCGAGGCATTCCAGGCCCGCGTCGAGGCCTACATCGAGCGACGGTACGGGCAGAGCGCATAGGACAGGGCCATCGGCCAGAGGGCTGGCCTCCCACAACGCTCGCCCCGCCCCCTGTAGGAGCGAGCCTGCTCGCGAACGCGCCGCAGGCGCGCCAGACACCGGGGCGCCAACCCAACGCCCATTCGCGTGCGAGGCACGCTCCCACAGGGCTCGCTCCTACACGGCTGCCCTGGTCCCAAGGGGAGGCGAGCCGTCTCGGCGACCTTGGCTGTAACGCACTCATCATCCCGCCGTCACACGGTTGACAAGTGCGGGGCGCACAGTGCGCCCATGAACAGTTCCATGCTGCACCTGCGCGATACCGACGTCGCCAGTGGCGGACAGCCGCCACGAGACCGTCGGCGGGTGACGATTGTGACGGAGACCTGGCCACCGGAGGTCAACGGGGTGGCGATGACCATTCACCAATTGGTCGACTGGCTGAGCCGCCGGCACGAGGTGTCGCTGATCCGCGTGCGTCAGCGCGATGATGATCGGGGCATCACACTCCCGGGCGTGACGACGCGGGTGATGCCGAGCGTGCCCGTACCCCGTTATCGTGCGCTTCGCATGGGCGTTCCCTCCACCCGCGCCCTGAAGCGGCTGTGGCAACGGGAACGTCCCGACATCGTGCACGTGATCACCGAGGGCCCGCTGGGCTGGTCGGCCATCCGTGCGGCGAACGCGGCCGGAATCCCGGTGATCAGCGACTTTCACACGAACTTTCACCAGTACGCCTCGCACTACGGGATGGGCCTGTTCCGACCGATCGCGCTGCGCTACCTGCGCAGCCTGCACAACCGGACCCGCCTGACACTGGTTCCCACCCGGATGCTGGCAGACGATCTCGAACAGGCGGGCTTTCGTGGCCTGGATGTGCTGGCGCGCGGCATCGACACCGAGCGCTTCAGTCCCCGTCGGCGACAGGAGACGCTGCGGGCACACTGGGGTGCGGGGCCGGACGACCCGGTCCTGCTGATGGTCAGCCGCATCGCACCGGAGAAGAACCTGCCGCTGGCGCTGAAGGCCTTCGAGCAGGCCCGCGCCCGGACACCCGGGGCCCGGATGGTGGTGGTCGGTGATGGTCCCGCGAGGGCTTCGTTCGCAAAGGCTCACCCGGATGTGTGCTTCGTCGGGATGCAGACCGGCGAGCCCCTGGCCGAACACTACGCCTCCGCCGACATCTTCGTGTTCCCCAGCCTGAGCGAGACCTTCGGCAACGTGACCCTGGAGGCGATGGCCAGCGGACTGGCCGTCGTGGCCTTCGACTATGCGGCGGCACGCGAGCACATCGTTGATGGCCGCAATGGGCGGTCGGTAGCCAGTACGGATGCCGCAGCCTTCGTGGACACGGTCGCTGAACTCGCCGGGGACCGGCTGCAGGCGAAGCGCCTCGGTAACGCGGCGCGCGAGACCGCGCTCGCGGTCGACTGGAAACGGATCTGCGAGCAATATGAGTCCTTCCTGGAGCAATGCGTGGAGGCCCCCAATGGCTGAACCGATGCTTACGCCCTCTTCACCCGGATTCGCGCGAATCCAGGCCCTGGATCTCTTCCTTTGCAGCCTGTTGAACCGGGCCAACCGACGCGAGTACGTCGGGCGCCTCTTTGCCCTGTTCAGCCGGCTGGGCGACGGGGTCTTCTGGTACACACTGATTGCGCTGCTGCCGTTCATTCACGGCCTTGGCGCGATGACCATCAGCCTGCACATGGCGCTGACCGGGCTGGCAGCCCTGCTGATCTACAAGTTGCTGAAGGCACACACCAGCCGTCCGCGGCCGTTCATGGTCAGCGATGCGATCATCCGCCGCGTGCCGCCACTGGACGAATACAGCTTTCCCTCGGGCCACACGCTGCATGCGGTGGCATTCTCGCTGGTGCTGCTGAGCCACCTGCCCGAGTGGTTCTGGGTGGTCGTCCCCTTCAGCGTGCTGGTCGCGGCCTCGCGGCCGGTGCTGGGGCTTCACTACCCAAGCGACGTGCTGGCCGGCGCAATGATCGGTGCGCTGGTGGCCGGCAGCTCGATCGCCGCTGCATCCCTGCTGCTGGCCTGACCGGCCTGCGACCTCCGCCTCCACCCCCGACGGCGGCGAGGCCCGGGGTTCAGACCACCGGCGGATCCTGCGTCGCCGCGAGATTCAGTGCCCGAAGCTGCGGCATCTTCTTCTGCTGATGATCCTGCATGCGGTGCAGAATGCGATCCAGCGTACGCACTGCGGAGACGATGAACGGGCCCTTGTTCAACATCACGCACTCGGCCCGCACCGACATGGCGGCATCGCTCAACTCCGGGCGCGAGACGGCCCCGGTCTTGGCCATCGTCTCCAGCACCTGCGTCGCCCAGATCACCGGCACGTGACCGGCCTCGGCCAGCCAGAGGATCTCCTCCTGGATCTCCGCGAGCCGCTCGCCGCCCACCTCGACCGCGAGATCCCCACGCGCGATCATGATCGCCAGCGGATAGCGTCCGATGGTGCTCAGCATGATCTCCGGAAGGTTGCGCAGCGCGCGACCGGTCTCGATCTTGGCCACGATCGCCAGCGCCCCGGCACCGCGGCGCTTGAGTTCTTCCATCAGCACGCGCATGTCCCCGGCGCTCTCGACGAAGGAGAACCCGACCAGGTCGGCATGGCGCACGACGAAGTCGAGATCGCCCAGGTCCTTTCGGCTCAACGGCCCGAGACCGAGCTCGACACCCGGAAGGTTGATCCCCTTGTCGGCGCGCAGGCGGAAACCGTCGGGCGCTGCGTTTGTCACCCGTAGAGAGACGAACTCCGGGCCCGTTTTCTCCACCACCGC
>JAGTVE010000227.1 GCA_018224485.1 Thioalkalivibrio sp.
CGCGCTGACGATGACACTGCTGCCCCGGCTGCTTCGCAGCCCCGGCGACCGGGTGGTCTTCGCCTTCGCCGAACGCCTCCCCCGCGGTCGCGGCTTCCGCTACCACGAACTCGAGGCCGGCCCCGGAATCACCGACCCCGACCCCGAGCGCGCGGCCGCCGAGATCAACCGCCTGATCGGGGCACTGGTCCGGCAATGCCCCGAGCAGTACAACTGGGCCTACAAGCGCTTCCGGCCCCCGCCGCCGGGAGAGCACGACCCGTACCGGCGTTGAGGACGGCCGGGGGTGAGGGCCGGAAGTGAGGGCTGAGGACCGGAAGGGCGGTTCACCCCACGCTCCCATAGTGCACGGCGGAGCCGAGCCAGCGGCGGATCAGGGTCTGGGTACGCTGACGGTCGGGGAGGACCTGCTGGGCGAGGCGGGTGGCGGCGTCCATCAGGTCGCGATCCCGGGCCCAGTCGGCGACGCGGTAGGCGCGGTCACCGGTCTGGCGGGTGCCGAGCATCTCACCGGGGCCCCGGATCTTCAGGTCCACCTCGGCGATCTCGAAGCCGTTGTCGGTGCGGCGCATCGCCTCCAGCCGCTCGCGCGCGACCTCGCCCAGCGGCGGGCGGTACAGCAGCACACAGGCGCTGGCGCGCCGGCCGCGTCCGACCCGTCCGCGCAGCTGGTGCAGCTGCGACAGACCCATGCGCTCGGCGTTCTCGATGATCATCAGGCTGGCATTGGGCACGTCGACGCCGACCTCGATCACCGTGGTCGCGACCAGCAGGTCGATCTCGCCGCGGCGGAAGGCGTCCATTACCGCATCACGGTCGTTGCCCTTCATGCGCCCGTGCACGCGCTCGATCCGCAGATGCGGCAGGGCTGCGTGCAGGCGCTCGGCGGTGCTCTCGGCGGCCTCGGCCTCCAGCACGTCGGACTCCTCCACCAGCGGGCAGACCCAGTAGGCCTGCACCCCCTCGCCGCAGGCCACGCGGATGCGCTCGATCACCTCGTCGCGGCGCTCGCTGCTGATCAGTGCGGTCTTTACCGGCGTGCGTCCGGGCGGGCGCTCGTCGAGCACAGACTGGTCGAGGTCCGCGTACAGCGACATCGCCAGCGTGCGCGGGATCGGTGTCGCGGTCATGATCAGCTGGTGCGGCACCGGTCCGCTGCCCTTGTCGCGCAGGGCCATGCGCTGGTGCACCCCGAAGCGATGCTGCTCGTCGATGATCGCGAGCCCCAGCCGGGCGAAGGCCACCGACTCCTGGAACAGCGCGTGGGTACCGACGGCCAGATCCTGCTCCCCCGCGGCCAGCCCCTGCAGCAGGGTCTCGCGCTCGGACTTGCGCTGCCGCCCGCCGAGCCAGGCCAGACCGATCCCCAGTGGATCCAGCCACGCGGCGAGATTGCGGGCGTGCTGGCGGGCGAGCAGCTCGGTCGGGGCCATGAAGGCGACCTGGTAGCCGGACTCGATCGCGGTGAGCGCGGCCGCGACCGCGACCAGCGTCTTGCCGGAGCCGACGTCGCCCTGCAGCAGGCGGTTCATCGGCACCTCGCGCGCGAGGTCGGCGCGGATCTCGGCGATCGCGCGTTCCTGCGCACCGGTCATCGTGAACGGCAGATCCTCCAGCAACCGCGGCCAGAGGGACCCGCCGGGCTTCAGGGCCGGCGCCCGGCCCTGCGGCCGCGAGCCGGCATTCAGCATCAGCGCGAGCTGGTGGGCACAGAGTTCCTCCAGCGCCAGCCGGGTCAGCGCGGCACTGCGCCCGTTGCCCGAACCCGGTTCCAGCAGCGCGGCCTCGGCGTCCGGAGCGGCTGGCTGGTGCAGCCCGCGCAGGGCTTCGGCCAGGGTCGGCAACCCCTCCTTCTGCAGTTCCGGCAGCACGTCCTGCAGGCGTTGCGCCTCCGGCAGCGCCGCCCCGACCAGGTCGCGCAGCAGCCGCTGGGAGATGCCCTCGGCGGCCGGGTAGACCGGTGTGAGCGCGGACTCCAGCGGCGGTGGCGGCCCGCGCAGGATGCGGTACTCCGGGTGTACGCACTCCAGGCCGCCGGGCAGGCCGCGGATCTCGCCGAAGCAGCGCACGCGCACCCCCGCGGCGAAGGACCGCTGCTGCGCCGTCCCGAAATGGAAGAAGCGCAGCACCACGCGGGCGCCGCCGTCCTCCAGGCGCACCAGCAGCATGCGCCGCCGGCCGTGGGCGATCTCGGTGCTTTCGACCGTGCCCTCGAACAGCGCGGCGGTGCCCGGACGCAGACGCGCCAGTGGCGTCAGGCGGGTGCGGTCCTCGAAGCGCAGCGGCAGGTGCAGCAGCAGGTCATGTGCGTGCTCGAGGCCGAGGCGCGCGAGGCGTTCGGCCTGTTTCGGGCCGATGCCCTTGAGGCTGGTCAGCGGAGCGTCGAGGTCCATTCGCCGCGGTCGCGCTGTGGGTCGCGGGTCAGGACCGCGGCAGGTACAGGATCGCGTCCATCTCGACCTCCGCGCCCTTCGGGAGCGCCGCGACGCCGATCGCCGCCCGCGCGGGGTAGGGTTCGCTGAAGTACTCGCTCATCACCTGGTTCACCAGCGGGAAGTGGCTGAGATCGGTGAGGAAGACGCTCAGCCGGGCGACGTCGTTCAGGGTGCCGCCCGCGGCGCTGGCCACCGCGGCGAGGTTGTCGAAGACCTGTCGGATCTGCACTTCGATGTCACCCTCGACCAGGTCCATCGTGGCCGGCTGAAGCGGGATCTGCCCCGAGACATAAACCGTGTCGCCGACGCGAACCCCCTGGGAGTAGGTGCCGATGGCGGCCGGTGCGGCGTCTGTCCTGATGATCTCTCGCGTCATGCTGCATCTCCTCCTTGCGGGCGAAACCGGGAAGATACCGGCGGCGGCAGCCCTGCCGCAATGCGGGGCGCTCAGCCCTTGTTGCGCTGGACGCGAAGCACGTCGTTCAGGCGCCGCAGGGAGCGCATGATCTGCGCGAGGTGGCGGCGGTCGTGGACGGTCAGCGTGAAGGTCATTGCGGTGGTGTGGCCGTCGCCCTCGTTGAAGGAGATGTGCTCGATGTTCGAGCCGTGATCGGCGATCACCGAGGCCATCTCCGCGAGCGCGCCGCGGCGGTTGGCGGTCTGCGCGCGGACCGAGACCGCGAACTCTGCGCCGGGCTCGCTGGACCACTCCAGCGCCACCGTGCGGCCTGCGCGTTCACGCTGTTCGGCGACGTTGCGGCAGTTCTCGCGATGCACCACCAGCCCGCGGCCGGCGCTCAGCAGGCCGATGATCGGATCGCCCGGGATCGGCCGGCAGCAGCGGCCGTAGTTCACCACCAGCCCCTCGGTGCCCTTCACCGCGAGCACCGCGCCGGTGCTGTCGCAGACCTCTTCCTCCGGCGCGGCCTCCGCGTCCACGAGCTGACGCGCGACCAGCGTGGCCATGCGGTTGCCGAGGCCGATATCGACCAGCAGCGCATCGACATCCGCGAGCTTCAATGCATCGAGGACCTCGTTCATGCGTGCCGGGGAGACCTGCCCGAGGCTCTGTCCCAGCGTGCCGAGCGCCCGCTCCAGCAGGCGCCGGCCCAGTACCATCGCCTCGTCGGCCTGCAGGCTCTTGAGGCAGTGCCGGATGCTCGAGCGGGCCTTGCCGGTGGCCACGAAGGACAGCCAGGCCGGGTTCGGGCGCGCGCCCTTCGCGGTGACGATCTCGACCGTCTGCCCGCTCTGCAGGCGCGCGGACAGCGGCGCCAGCTGCCGATCGACCTTCGCGGCCACGCAGTGGTTGCCGACGTCGGAGTGCACCGCGTAGGCGAAGTCCACCGGCGTGGCCCCGCGCGGCAGCACCATGATCTCGCCCACCGGGGTGAAGGTGTAGACCTCCTCCGGGAAGAGATCGACCTTCACGTTCTCGAGGAACTCGATCGAGCTGCCGACGTTGTCCTGGATCTCGAGCACGTCCTTCAGCCACTCGCGGGCACGGGTCTGGGCGGTCATCGCCAGATTGTTACCGGCCTTGTACTGCCAGTGCGCGGCAATGCCGCTCTGCGCCACGCGGTCCATCTCGCTGCTGCGGATCTGCACCTCGATCGGGCTGCCGTGGGGTCCGAACAGCACGGTGTGCAGCGACTGGTAACCGTTGGACTTCGGGATCGCGATGTAGTCCTTGAAGCGGCCGGGCACCGGCTTGTAGAGGTTGTGGACCACCCCCAGCGCGCGGTAACAGCCATCGACGTCCGCGACCACGATGCGCAGCGCGAAGACGTCCATCACGTCCCTGAAGGAGTGCCGCTTCTCCTTCATCTTCTGGTAGATGCTGTAGAGGCCCTTCTCGCGGCCGAAGATGCGCGCCTCGATGCCGGCCGACTCCATGCGCTGCGTGATCGCCGCCTCGATCTTCTGCATCGGCTCGCGCCGGTGGCCGCGGGCGCGCTGCACCGCCTCTTCCAGCACGGCAAAGCGGTGCGGATACATCGCGGCGAAGCCGAGGCGCTCCAGCTCGCGGCGGACCCGGTTCATGCCCAGACGCTGCGCGATTGGCGCGTAGATCTCCAGCGTCTCGGCGGCGATGCGGCGGCGCTTGTCGGGGCGCATCACGCCGAGGGTGCGCATGTTGTGCAGCCGGTCCGCGAGCTTGATCAGGATCACCCGGATGTCCTGGGTGATCGCGAGCATCATCTTGCGGAAGTTCTCGGCCTGCGCCTCGGCCTTGCTGCTGAAACTCAGGTGCGTGAGCTTGGAGACGCCATCGACCAGGTCCGCGACCTCCGAATCGAACTCGTTGCGGATACGTTCCTTGCTGGTCTGGGTGTCCTCCATCACGTCGTGGAGGATGGCCGCGACGATGGCCTTGTGGTCCATCCGCATCTCGCCCATGGTCCGGGCGACCGCGAGCGGATGGTAGATGTAGGGTTCCCCGGTCTTCCGCGTCTGGCCCTCGTGGGCCTCCGCCCCGAACAGGTACGCGCGATAGATCTCGTGAATCTGCCCCGGCTCGAGGTAGGCCTCCAGTTCAGCGCACAGGTCGCTGATCAGAAAGCGCGTGGAGTCGGTGGACGGTTCTGCGACGGCCCCGACGGCTGGAAGCGCGGAGCTCATGGCGGGTCAGCTTCAGCGGTCGTCGGCGTCCAGCTGCTCCAGGTGCCGAATGGTGCTGAAGTCCAGCATCTGCGGCTGCGGGCGCTCGTCCGGCTCGTCGAAGACCTCCTGGCCGACCAGTCCCTCGGCGATCTCGCGCAGCGCGATCACGGTGGGCTTGTCGTTGTCGTCCGGCACCCGCGGCTCCTTGCCGTGGGCGATGTGGCGGGCGCGGCGAGCGGCCATCAGTACCAGCTCGAAGCGGTTGTCGACATGTTCGAGGCAGTCCTCGACGGTGATACGGGCCATTTCGAATCCAGAATGAGTCAGTTACGGCCCACCATCTTACGCCGAGGGGGGCGTTCCCGCCAACAGGGAGGCGATCATCGCGTGGTTGCGGGTCGCCTGTTCCGGGGTCCGCAGCCGGTTCGCGCGGAAGATGCTGGCGAGGGCCTGCACCGCGTCGTCGAAATCGCGGTTCACTACGGTGTAGTCGTACTCGTGGTAATGGGCGCTGTCTGATTCCGCATCGCGCAGCCGGCGCTGGATCACGGTCTCGTCGTCCTGCCCGCGCCCGCGCAGGCGCCGCTCCAGTTCGGTGCGCGACGGGGGCAGGATGAAGATGGACTGCGCCTCGGGGATCGCGGCCCGGACCTGCCGCGCCCCCTGCCAGTCGATCTCCAGGATCACGTCGTGCCCCCCGTCCATCTGCGCCTCGACCGCCGCGCGCGAGGTGCCGTAGAAGTTGTCGAAGACCTTCGCGTGCTCCAGCAGGTCGCCGGCCTCGATCATGTCCAGGAAGCGCTCGGCGCTGACGAAGTGGTAGTGCGTGCCGTCCACCTCGCCCGGCCGCGGCTTGCGGGTGGTGTGCGACACGGACAGCACCACGTCCTCCAGCTGCTCCAGCAGCGCCGCAACGAGACTGGTCTTGCCGGCCCCGGAGGGCGCGGAGACGATGTAGAGCGTGCCGCGGGGCATCGAATCGGGGTCGGTCATCGGTTCTTCCGGATGTCGGTTCGGGGCCCGAGTGTACTGAGGCCGCCCGCCCTCCCGCCAGCCGGGCGGACGCCAAGCGGGCATTCGCCCGCGTTGCCGATGGCGGCCAGGCCGGGGCAGGGGATCGCCCGGGTCCCGCCGCATTCCGGATTCGGAGCAGTCATTCGTGCACGTTTCTGACCGTGACCGGAGGAATGCAGAAAGGGCGCCAAGCGTCTTTCGGCACAGGAAAACCGCATTTTCGTCGGCCGCTTACCCCGTTCCTGGCCTGTAAATTGCATGAAAGTCGACAGGCAGAGAACCAGGAGATGACTCATGGCCAAACCACAAATCAGCGAAGAGATGCTGAACGCATTTGTAGATCGGCAACTCTGCCCGGAAGACCGCCTGCACATCCTCCGCTCGATCTCCGGCGACCAACACATCGGCCAGGAGATCTGTGACCGCCAGCGCATGAAGGAACTCATCAGCCTCGCCTACGGCCAGCCCGCCCCCCCCCCCACCCCCCCCCCCCCC
>JAGTVE010000228.1 GCA_018224485.1 Thioalkalivibrio sp.
ACTGGTGCCCGCGCTGGATGGTGGCTACGTGCTGATCGGGCTTGCGGTACCGGCACCGCGGCTCTTCGAGGGCATCGGCTGGGGTGGGCCCGAGGTCCTGGTCCAGACACGCCAGCGCTGCAGGCAGCTTGGGTTGCATTGCAAGGAACTGCCACCCTGTCCCGACATTGATCGGCCCGAAGACCTGGCGCATTGCCCGCCGGAGCTGTTGCGCGGGTTGATGCTCGCCCCCTGATCCGGACATCACAGCCTGGGTATCGCGGCTGGAAGCCGCTCCCACGGGGGGGTGTGGGAGCGCCCTCTGGGCGCGATGGGTGTGGGTATCGCGGCTGGAAGCCGCTCCCACGAGCTTCGATTGGGGGTTGGTGGGAGCGCCCTCTGGGCGCGATGGGTGTGGGTATCGCGGCTGGAAGTTGCTCCCACGGTTCGATCGGGGTGGGTGTCGCGGCTGGAAGCCGCTCCCACAGGGGCTTCAGGCGGCCGCTTGTTTCAGTTCTGCAGTTCGGCCTTTTGCACGGCGCGCCAGTAGTGGAGCAGGGGTTCGGTGTAGCCGGAGGGCTGCTCGCGGCCCTTGAAGATCAGGTCCGATGCGGCGCGGAAGGCGATCGAGCCGGAGAAGTCCGCTGCCATCGGGCGGTACATCGGGTCATCCCGGTTCTGTTCGTCCACCACCGCCGCCATGCGCTCCAGGGTCGCCTGCACACGCGCGGCGTCCACTACGCCATGATGGAGCCAGTTCGCGATGTGCTGGCTGGAGATGCGCAGCGTCGCGCGGTCCTCCATCAGGCCAATGTCGTGGATGTCCGGCACCTTGGAACAGCCGATGCCCTGCTGCACCCAGCGTACTACGTAGCCGAGGATACCCTGGCAGTTGTTGTCGAGTTCCTGCTGGATCGCCTCGTCCGGCCAGTCGGGCCGCTCGACCACCGGCACCTCGAGCAGGTCGTCCAGCAGTTCGGCCTCGGTGCCCGGCTCGAGGCCGGCCTCCATCTCCTCCTGCAGTGCCGCGACATCGACCTCGTGGTAGTGCAGCGCGTGCAGCACCGCCGCGGTGGGCGAGGGCACCCAGGCGGTGTTCGCGCCCGCCTTCGGATGGGCGATCTTCTGCTCCAGCATCGCGGACATCCGGTCCGGCATCGCCCACATGCCCTTGCCGATCTGGGCGCGCCCCCGCAGGCCGCAGGCCAGCCCCGCCACCACGTTGTTGCGCTCGTAGGCCGCGATCCACTTCGCGCCCTTCATGTCGCCCTTGCGCAGCATGGGGCCGGCCTCCATCGCCGAGTGCATCTCGTCGCCGGTCCGGTCGAGGAAGCCGGTGTTGATGAACACCACACGCGCCGCGGCCTCCGCGATGCAGGCCCTGAGGTTCACCGAGGTGCGGCGCTCCTCGTCCATGATCCCCATCTTCAGGGTGTTGCGCGGGAGTTTCAGAAGGTCCTCGATGCGGGAGAAGAGCTCGACCGCGAAGGCCACCTCTTCGGGCCCGTGCATCTTCGGCTTTACGATGTAGACGGAACCGGTCCGGGAATTGCCCTCTCCCTCGCGCTTCAGGTCATGCAGCGCGAGCAGGCTGGTCATTATGGCGTCGAGGATTCCCTCGGGCACCTCGGCCCCTTCGCTGTCCTGCAGTGCGGGCGTGGTCATCAGGTGGCCGACATTGCGCACGAACATCAGCGAGCGGCCGGGGAGGGTCAGGGTGCCGCCATCGGGGGCCGTGTATGCCCGGTCGGGGTTGAGTGCCCGGCTCACGACGCTGCCCCCCTTCTGGAAGGAGGTTTCGAGGCTGCCGTTCATCAGTCCGAGCCACTGGCGGTAGACGTTCACCTTGTCTTCGGCGTCCACCGCGGCCACCGAATCCTCGCAGTCCATGATGGTGGTCACCGCCGCCTCCACCAGTACATCCTTCACCCCTGCGGCATCCGTCTGGCCGATCGGGTGTGTGCGGTCGATCTGGATCTCCAGGTGAAGGCCGTTGTTTATCAGCAGGATCGCGGTGGGTTTCTCCGGGGAACCCTGGTATCCGGCCAGCTGCCCCGGGTTCTCGAGCGCAGCGTGCCCGTCACCCTCGAGGCTCACCGCGAGCTCGCCGTCGGCGATGCGGTAGCCCGTCGCATCACGGTGCGATCCGCCGGTCAGGGGTGCCGCACGATCGAGGAGGTCGCGGGCGTAGGTGATGACCTTTCCGCCCCGGACCGGGTTGTATTCGCCACCCCGTTCGGCGCCGTCGGTGTCCGGGATTGCATCGGTTCCGTACAGCGCGTCGTAGAGGCTGCCCCAGCGGGCGTTCGCGGCGTTCAGCGCGTAGCGGGCATTGCTGACCGGCACCACCAGTTGCGGCCCGGCCTGGACCGCGACCTCCGGATCGACGTTGGCGGTGCTGGCACGGACCTGCCCCGGCGGGTCGACGAGATACCCGATCTCGCGCAGGAAGCCGCGATAGGCGGACAAATCGCGCACCGGGCCGGGGTGGGTGCGGTGCCACTCGTCCAGCTTCTGCTGCAGGGCCTCGCGCCTGTCCAGCAGGTCGCGGTTGCGCGGCGCAAGGTCGTGCACCAGCGCATCCACGCCAGTCCAGAAGGCGTCCCCATCCAGGTCCGTGCCCGGAAGGGCCTCGTCGCTGATGAAGCGGTCCAGTGCGGCGGCGACCTGGAGCCGCCCGCGAGTCACGTAGTCAGTCATGTCGGTCCCTTCCTTCCGTCGAGTGCTGGTGTCGCCGCGGCCTCGCGCACGGGGATATACCGGCTGCATGGTGCCACGTCCGGCCGGTCGACGGTCCAGTATCCGTTGGGCATCGCGGCTGGAAGCGGCTCCCACGAACCCCTGACGCAGGCAGCCCCCCCGTAGGAGCGGCTTCCAGCCGCGATGCCCAACCGAATCGCGGTCAGAGGCCGCTCCCACGAACCCCTGATGCAGGCAGCCCCCCGTAGGAGCGGCTTCCAGCCGCGATCCCCAACCCGACCGCGGCCAGAGGCCGCTCCCACAGGTCTCGCCGCGGCGCTTGCGCGGGCCTCAGCCGTTCATCGCGGCGATGCCGGCGCGCGCGACCTGCGCGTCCTGTTCCGGCTTCACGCCGGAGACGCCGACCGCGGCAATCACCTGGCCCTCGTGCACGACCGGAATCCCGCCCGTCAGCAGCCCTTTGAGAACCGGCGCAGACAGGAAGGCGGTGCGCCCGTCGTTGATCATGTCCTCGAAGGCCTGGGTCTCGCGGCGGCCGAGCGCGGCGCTGCGGGCCTTTTCCGGGGCCACGTAGCAGGCCATCGGTGCACAGCCGTCGAGACGGCGCAGCGCGAGCAGGTGCCCTCCGTCGTCGGTTACGGCAATGGTCACCGCCCAGCCGTTGGCCTCCGCCTCGCGCTGGGCGGCGTCCAGGATCCGGTTGACCTGGTTCAGGTCGAGCACGGTCTTCTGCTGCATGGACTGATCTCCCTACGTTACGGGCCCGCGGCCCATTGGCGTTTCCCTAGCGCATTGCCTCGTCGACAAGTTCTATCCAGTGCTGAACCGGGGTGCGCCCGGCACTGGCGAGGTGATTCTGGCAGCCGATGTTCGCGGTGGCGATCACCTCCGGTCCGCCGGACTCAAGGGAACGCAGCTTGTCATCGCGCAGCTTGCGCGCCAGCCCGGGCTGGGTGATCGAATACGTTCCCGCCGAGCCGCAGCACAGGTGGGCGTCCGGGACCGGCGTCAGTCGAAAATCCAGGCGCCCGAGCACTTCCTCCACCGCGCCACCGAGCCGCTGCCCGTGCTGCAGCGTGCAGGGGCTGTGGAAGGCGATCTCCCGGTTACCGCGGACATTCAGCCGTTCCAGCGGCTCCTCGCGCAGGACCTCGACCAGATCCCGCGCCCGGCGGCTGACCTCGGCGGCGCGATCCGCGTATTTCGGGTCGTCCGCCAGCAGGTGGCCGTATTCCTTCACGAAGGCGCCGCAGCCGCTCGCGGTCTGCACGATGGTCTCGGCCCCCTGTTCGATGGCCGGCCACCACGCGTCGATATTGGCCCGCGCCCGGTCGAGCCCGTCGCGCTGGGCGTTGAGGTGGTAGTCGAGCGCACCGCAGCAGCCTGCCTCGGGTGCCGGGATCAGGCTGACGCCCAGGCGGTCCAGCACCCTTGCGGCCGCGGCATTGGTGTTCGGCGACAGGCCCGGCTGCACGCAGCCCTCGAGGATCAGCATCCTTCTCGCGTGCCGCGCCGCGGCGGGCCGCTGCCCGGCAGGGGCCGGACGCGGCGGGATCTTCTCGCGCAGGCTCCCGGGCAGCATGGGCCGCGCCGCGCGTCCCAGCGCAAAGAACATGGAGGCCACCCGAGGCCGCGCCATCGTCCTTCGCAGCAGCTCCCGGAACGCCCGCTCGCCCGGACCGCGCGGAACGCGCGCCTCGATCTCCGCGCGGCCGATGTCCACGAGCTTGCCGTACTCCACCCCCGAGGGGCAGGTCGTCTCGCAGTTGCGGCAGGTGAGACAGCGATCCAGGTGCAGACGGGTCTGCTCGGTCGCGATCTCCGGGTCACCCGGGTTCTCCAGCAGCGACTTCATCAGATAGATCCGCCCACGCGGTCCGTCACGCTCGTCACCCAGCAGGCGGTAGGTGGGACAGGTCGCGTTGCAGAAGCCGCAGTGCACGCAGCTGCGCAGGATGCGGTCGGCCTCGCGGATGTGGGCCTGCGCGAGTTGTTCCGGGCTGAATCGGGTCTGCATCTCAGAGGTCCGGGTAGAGGCGGCCGGGGTTGAAGATACCGTTCGGATCGAGCCGTGCCTTCAGTTGCCGGTGGTACTTCGCCAGTACCGGTGCGAGTGGCGTGAACGGATCGGTGACGCCCGGGGTATAACAGGTGGCATGACCGCCTGCGCGGACCGCCACGTCGCGGATGGTGGCCGCGGGCGCGTCACTGCGCAGCCAGCGCTGCGCACCCGCCCAGTCGTACAGCCAGTCACCCTCTAGTTCGAGCGGTGGCGTGACCTGCGGAACCGAGAGCCGCCACAGCGGGCGCGTGTCGGCGCCCGAGAAAAACGGAAGCTGCTGCTCGCGCAGGTCCTGCCAGAAGGCGCGGTCCAGCGCCTCACCGCCAAGGCGCGCACGGTTGGCATCGACGGAACGCCCGCCGCCCTCGAGGCGGAGGTACAGGGAGCCGTCGTGCCAGGCCGCCCCGGTGAGCGGAACCGGTTGGCGGCCCCACCTGGCAAGCTTGGTCATCGCGCTGGCCAGTGGCATCTGCAGCTGCAGGCTGTGCGCAGCGCTTGGCAGCGGCAGCACCTTCAGCGACACCTCGGTAATCACGCCGAGAGTGCCCTGCGCACCGGTGACGAGCCGGGAGAGGTCATAGCCGGCGACGTTCTTCATCACCTCGCCACCGAAGCGCAGGTGCCGGCCTTCCCGGGTAATCAGACGCGTGCCCAGCACGAAGTCGCGCACTGCGCCGCTCCAGGGACGTCGCGGACCCGAGAGCCCGGTGGCGACCATGCCGCCGACGGTGGCGGCCGCTCCGAAGTGCGGTGGTTCGAAGGCCAGCTGCTGGCCTGCCTCGGCCAGGGCCCGCTCGAGTTCGGAGACGGGGGTCCCGGCGCGAACCGACACCACGAGCTCCACCGGATCGTAGTGGGTGATGCCTCGGTGCCCCGTCACGTCGAGCGGGGTTTCGTCGACCTCGCGCCCGTAGAAGGCCTTGGTCCCGCCACCCACGATGCGCAAAGGGCTGCCGCTGCGGTCCGCGTCGGCGACCCGCGCGCAGAATTCCTCCGCGAGATCACGCCCGGATCCGGGTTGGATGGTGTCATGGTTCATCGGTCGACCCGGTATTCCGGTCGCCCGGTCGCGGCTCGGGGAAGCTCCGTGGCAAAAAGTGGTGCGCCCGCCCGCTGGACTCGCGACGGGCCGCCGTTGCCAGGGGGTAGGCACGCTCCCGTGCTCCGGGGCCGCGTTCGTGGTGACATGGAGGTACGGCCGCGGGACATCCCTCAGAATCTCGGCAGCTCGGGGTGGGGCAGCTGGTTGTTGTGCACGTGCAT
>JAGTVE010000229.1 GCA_018224485.1 Thioalkalivibrio sp.
CGCAACGGCCGCGAACTGGCGGAAAAACTGGCGCAGGCCGGGGATTAGGTTTTCACACCGATGCCGCCGTAGGAGCGACCTGTGGTCGCGATGGTTTTGGGGGTTGGGGGTGATCGCGGCTGGAAGCCGCTCCCACGGGGGCGCTGGCTTCAACGCTGGCAGCGGGGGCAGTAGGTGCTGGCGCGGTTGCCGATGCGGCGGTTGCGGATCGGGGTGGCGCAATCCAGGCAGGGCTGGCCTGCGCGACCGTAGACGCGAAGCTGCTGGCGGAAGTAGCCGTGGGTGCCGTCTTCGCGCACGAAGTCACGCAGCGTGGTGCCGCCCTGGCTGATGGCTGCGGTAAGCACGGTGCGAATGCGGCCGGCCAGGTCGTGGTATTCGCGGCGGCTAACCCGCCCGGCGGCCCGGCCCGGACGGATGCCCGCGAGGAACAGCGCCTCGCTCGCGTAGATGTTGCCGACGCCGACCACCACCTGCTGGTCCATGATGAAGGCCTTCACTGGGGTACGCCGGCCGCGGCTAAGCCGGAACAGGCAATCGCCGTGGAAATCATCCCCCAGCGGTTCTGGGCCCAGCGCCGCCAGCAAGGGGTGAATGGCGGGCGGTTCGGGAATCGGCAGGCAGCAGCCGAAGCGGCGCGGATCATGCAGTCGGACCTCGAAGCCGTCATCGAGGTGGAAGATCAGGTGGTCGTGTGGCCGCAATGGCGTGCCCGGCGCGCAGCGACGCAGGCTGCCCGACATCCCGAGGTGCAACAGCAGCGCGGGGCCGTCGGTCTCCAGCAACAGGTACTTCGCGCGCCGCGTCAGGCCGCGGATGCGCCGTCCCGTGACCAGCGCGGGGAGGTCGGCCGGCACCGGCCAGCGCAGCCGTGGATCGCGTAGCTCCAGCGCGCGGATCCGCCGCCCCACCATGCAGGGCTCGAGTCCGCGCCGCGTGGTCTCGACCTCAGGCAGTTCGGGCATGCACGCCCTCGATCTCCACCAGCAGCTCCCTGCGGCAGACGTCGCCGTGCACCCAGTGCAGCGCGGGCGGTTGCCGATAATGTTCGGAGAGTATCCGGGCCACCAGCGGCTGATCCTCGGGACGTCGGAGGTAGACTCGAAGCCAGGCCGGTGGCGGCAGGTCGTCGCCGGCGGTGGCGTGCAGCGCATCCAGATTGGCGAGGATCTCGCGGGTCTGGGCAGCGCAATCCCCGATGTGGCGGCTCTCGTGGCCGGTGATGCTGGCGGTGCCGGAGAGGAGCAGTTGCGGTCCGATGCCGGTCTCGATCCGGGTGGCGCGGGCGAAGGTCGGGCTTTGTGGGCTGTAATGCTCCGGGTACCGGTAGGAGCTGACCTGGCGCGGGTTCTCCACCGCGATCCCGGGTTCGCGCGCCGCGATCAGGTACACGAAGAGCCCGGGCGCCCGCGTGCCGATCGCGGTGGCCGCGGGCATGCCGTTCTCGGGCACGTCCATCGCGTCGAGGGCCCGGGCCCGGCCAATGCAGAAGGACTGGTAACGCTCGAGCCCGTCCTCGTCGCCGTGAATGCGGCTGAAGTAGTTCCAGATCCGGATCGGATACGGGAATCCCCGCGCCCGGATGGCGCGGAAGAGATCGGTGTAGGCCTGCCGGGTGTGATCCGCCAGCCTGTCATCCGGGCGATGCCATACGGCGAACAGCAGATCCGTGTGCTCGACCAGGTGGACGGCGCCCTCGCGGGCGGACTGGCCGGGCTGGTCGCAGCTCCACTCTTCGACCACGCCGTGCCCGCCGACTGACTCCAGACCGGGCGACACCACGAGGCCGTGATCTTCGGACAGTTCCACTCCCGGCGGGTGATCCGCGCGGACGCGCAGACAGGCGCCGGGAGCGGCCGCGTGCGCCCCCTCCGGCAGCAGTCGGGTTCTCAGCGGCAGCGCCATCTTCAATCGTCAACGGGCCCGTGCGGGGTGATGGATGAGGCGGTGTCTGCCTGGTACCGGCGTTGCTGGACACCACTGGACGCAAGCATAGGCCCTCTGGCACTGCGCGCGAAGTACCAGGCGGGCTCATGAGGGAGCCGGCACCGGGACGCGGGCGCCACCTCGCGATTGATGGGGTTGGCTCGGATCATCGAGGGCATGGAGCCTGAGCCACCCGGGCGCTCGCTCCGCTGAATTCCGCGGGGAAATGCAGAGCGACTGGATAGGCCCGGGATCTGTGAGCCGGGCCCCCGGTGTGCGACGATAGCTGGGTTTCGGGGAACTGAGGCCCCGGGCGTGAGGCTGGAACGGGAAGAGGGCAAGGCATGGACTCTATCGAGGCACCCTTCGGCGAGATCATCGAACTGCGCCAGATCATTCATGATTCCGGTGTACCGCTGTTGCGGGTGCTGGTCCGCGACGGCGGACGGTACACGAAGCTCGATCTGGACGCTGCGACCGCATATCGGTGGGGAGATGTGATGGTGCGCTGGGCGCGGTCGGCCGCGGAGGAGGGGGAGGCAGCGAGCTGAGGGTCTGGGTGTTGCGCCGCGCCTTCTCCCCGACGCTCATCCGCATGCGGGGGGAGGGCGACAGACTCCGTTGCTCCCACCTGAGCTAACCCCGCACGTGCACAGGGCTGCTGAAAACACGAGGGCCCGGATGAAACCGGGCCCTTGAATCCTGCCATCTGTTGCGCAGGATCTACTTGATCTTTGCTTCCTTGTACATCACATGCTTGCGGACCACGGGATCGTACTTCTTGATCTGCATCTTCTCGGGCATGTTCCGCTTGTTCTTCGACGTGGTGTAGAAGTGACCGGTACCGGCACTGGACACCAGCCTGATCTTGTCGCGTACGCCTTTCGCCATGTCCGTTCTCCGTCAGACCCGTTCGCCGCGGGCACGCAGGTCAGCCAGCACCGCGTCGATGCCGCGCTTGTCGATCACCCGCATCCCCTTGCTGCTGAGCCGCAGGCGCACGAAGCGCTGCTCGCTCTCCACCCAGAAGCGGTGGCTGTGCAGGTTCGGCAGGAAACGCCGGCGCGTCTTGTTGTTCGCATGGGAAACGTTGTTTCCCGTCGCCGGGCGCTTGCCCGTCACCTGGCAGACTCGTGCCATCGGAAGACTCCAGTAGGGATTCGGCCTGGATTGAAGACGCGGAAAGTTAGCAGAAGCGGCTGTGAGGCGCAAGCGCGGGCAGCAGTAGCGTGTGGGGGCGGGGGCCCCTCCCCAACCCTCCCCCAAAATCGGGGGAGGGGGTGTTGGTCACATCCGTTCCGGCGCGAGGCCCCAGTGCTTCGGGGAGCGCCAGAGGCT
The DNA here is from genome assembly GCA_018224485.1 of Thioalkalivibrio sp. Lineage (GTDB taxonomy): Bacteria > Pseudomonadota > Gammaproteobacteria > Ectothiorhodospirales > Ectothiorhodospiraceae > Thioalkalivibrio. Next base: position 3,265 of record JAGTVE010000229.1, read on the forward strand.
CGAGAGCAGAAGCTCGCGCATGAAGATGAACTCCTTCGGCAGCTTGTCATAGAGCTCCGAGAAGAGTTCGTCCTGCGAGTGCACCTCCTTCTTCCAGACCTCGCGGTCGATGGACATCAGGCGGTTGAACTCCTCCCGGCTGAAGTCTTCGAGACCGCGCCAGTCCAGGTCCTCGTAGTGGGGCATTCGGCCCAGTGCGCTCTCGACGGCCGGGCGGTGTCCATGCACGCGGTCGATCACCCACTTCAGCACCCGCATGTTCTCGCCAAATCCCGGCCACAGAAAGCGGCCCTCGGCGTCCCGGCGGAACCAGTTCACGCCGAAGATCTTCGGCGGGTGCGCCAGCTCGC
>JAGTVE010000230.1 GCA_018224485.1 Thioalkalivibrio sp.
AGGGACAGGTAGGGGGCCCCCAGCACGCGGTAGCGCATTCCCAGCGACGCACCCAGGGACGCCAGGGTGCCGGCGTCCTGCAGGAGCCGGCGGTGCATCCTGAGTGCAGCAATCAATGCCAGTCCGCCGAGGACCAGCGCGAGGACGAAAAGCAACGGGATCTGCAGCCATGGTGTCATCTGGTTTCCTCCGCGAACGGTCTCGTGGCCCGTGTCACCGGTGGGTGGGGAATCAGGATCCCGATGCGGCGGCAAGGGGCATCGGACGTTCCCTGGTGGCGAGGGCGGGGTCCCGCCGATGGCTGGCACCCGTTGGTCTCGCGCCGGCCGGGCCCGGCCACTGACCCGATGCTGGAACCGCCCCCGGAGTGGCCCCCGAAACCGCGCGCGATGGGCGCAGCCGCGACCCTTCGCCGCCGGCGGGAAGCAAGGCCTCGACCACCAGTTGCCAGATGTCGGCCGCGAGGCCAGAGCCGGACTCCGGGCCCGTCAGTGCCAGCAGCACCGTTCCGTCGACGCCGAGCAGTTGCACCGCGAGCCGCCTGCGACAACCCCCTTGACGGCCGACCACCCGTGCCAGGGCCACGCTGTCGAGATTGATCCGGATGCTGTTTCCACCCGCGTCCAGCAGCAGCATCGGTCCGCACGGACGGTAGCGCACAGATTCGGCGAGGACCGACACCGGCCCGGTTCCCGGGTCCAGGGAGAACTCCACGGGGACCTGCCGCTCATCCACCACTTCCAGCAGGGCGGGAAGTTGAGCGGTCGCGACGAGGCAACCCGAGCCATCGGAGACCAACCGGCGGATCTCCATCACTGCACCTCCCGCAACAGCGAGTCGCGTTGAGGATTCGGGGCAGTACGCACCGCGACCGACCCCGAGCCGGTACACGGTCTTGGGACACGGGGGTGGCCGGAGATGAGGGGGGTGTGGGTGTTCACGTACGAGGATTTGCAGGACATGCTGTGCTCCCGGGCTGTTGGCGACGAGACCATCCTGCTGGCGATGCGCGGCGCCCTGCCGAGGGCTTCACGCTGGCTGGCGTTGGGCCTGTTTCGACTTGAATACGAGTCGTAATGAGAATTATTCCTGTTTTTGGCTGACAGTGTCAACCCTCCCCTGCGTCCTTTCTGTCACCTGATGATCCGTGCCCGTGCAGGAGGCAGGCCGAGCAGTGCCCGATCGCGGCCGCCATGGGAGCGGCTTCCAGCCGCGATGCCCCTTGGCCAGGCAACGGGTGGCCAGGTCACCCACCCGGGGTTCCCAATACATTCGCGCGCCGGATCAGCACTCCGACCAGCGTCGCAAGAGGTTGTTGTAGAGACCGGTGAGCCGGATCAGTTGCGGATCGTCGTCCCCATATCGCTCGCGCAGGGCCACCAGGGCCATGTCCATCTCGAAGAGATGGCGCCTTGATTCCTGATCCTTCACCAGGCTCTGCATGAACATGTAGCAGGCGAGCCGCTCACCCCGGGTGACCGGCGTAACCTCATGTATCGAACCGGAGGGATACACGACGAGACTGCCCGCGTTGAGCTTCACCCGATGGCGCCCGTAGGTATCCTCGATGGACAGTTCACCGCCGTCGTACTCATCCGGCTCGGACAGAAACAGAGTGGCCGAGATGTCGGTGCGCAGGTAGCTGCCGTCCGGCAGTGGCCGCAAGGTGCTGTCGGTATGCAAACCATAGCGGTTGGTCGCACCCGTGTAGCGGTTGAAGTTCGGTGGCAGAATCTTGAAGGGCAGCGCGGCGGTCATCAGGAGCGAACTGCGGTTGAGCGCGCGCATCACCAGGATGCGCAGATCGCGCAGGATCCCGGAATCCTCCGGCAGCTGCTGATTGTGCTTGGCCAGCAGGGCCTGGGGGCCGGCACTGACGCCCTCCGCCCAGACGGCCCCCGAGAGCTGGCCGCGAATCGCGGCCAGCTCCTCGTCGGTCAGGACATCTTCAATCGTTACAACCATGCCCGATACGGCCCCTAGAAGTCGTACCGCAGCGTGGCGATGAAGTGCCGCCCGGGCCCGGGAATACCCTGCGCGCCGCCTTCCGCCAACTGCGAAATGTAGTCCTTGTCCGTCAGGTTGAAGGCATTCACCCGGATCTGGGCGTTGTCGGTCAGACGGTACCGGGTCGATGCATGAAGGACCGTGTAGGAATCGATCTCGACCTGCCGCCGTCGCGAACCCGGCTCGGTCGGCACGTTGTTGACCTGGTCCGACACGTATTCAAACCCGCCCCCAACGCTCCAGCGCGGATTGACGTCATAGGTCGTCCACAGGTTGAACGTATGTTCCGGCGTGCCTCCGAGCCGCTCACCGACCTCCCAGGGATTGGTGGACTTGCGTACCTCCGAATCGAGGTAGGTGTAGCTCGCGTAGAGCGCCCAGCCCGGCTGAATCGTGCCGGCGGCCCCGATCTCGAAACCGCGCACCCGCTGCTCACCATCGAGCACATCCAGCAGATCCCCGCCTCCGGGTGCGGGCGTGCGGGCGTTGGTCTTGTCGGTCTGGAAAACGGCCGCATTCAGACTCAGGTTGTGCAGGACCTCCCACTTGGTGCCAATCTCGAAGGCACGGGTCTCTTCCGGATCCGTGTCGAAGGCGTCCAGGTCGACGATGTCCTCCCGACGCTCCGGATCGGCGAGCGCGCTGCCGCCGCCGGCCAGCTGGACCAGCCCCCGGTCGAAGGTCCCGGTCACATCGAACGAGGTCCCGAAGGAGGCATAGACCGACCCGTTCGGCGCCGGCTTGTAGACAAGGCCCAGGTTGTAGCTCCACTCCCGGTCCGTGCGGGATATTGGCCCGATCAGATCCTCCCAGCCCTTGTCGGTGGCCGTGCTCTTCACGTAATCCCAGCGCACACCGGCATGCAGGTCCCACTGGGGTGACAGCGCCATCGTGTCCAGGAGGTAGAGACCCACCTGTTCCGACTCCAGGCGGTGGCGCGTTCCGTCGAACGGGGCCTCGGGCCGGGTGCGTCGCTCGGGGTTGAGGAGGTCGGTGCGCGGGCCGCTCACATCCGGGCGGCGCTTGTTCTCGATGTCCACATACCCGAGTTCGGCACCCACCACCATGTCGTGCGTGATGCCGCCCGTGTCGAAATTAAGAAGCAGGTCGGTCTGATTGAAGATGGAATCATCCGTCTGATCCCGCGGTTTCAGGTCCCCCTGCACCAGCGCCCGGGAGAAATCTCCGGTACCCCACGCCGCCTCCGGCACCTTGATCCGCGGCGACGACGTGATCGAGTCGTTCCTTACGCGGCTCAGCCGTGACTGGTTCCGGAGGTTCTGTCCGTTTTCGAACACGTGATCGACCAGCAGCCCCACCTGATCGACATCGATCTTCTGGAAATCATCGACATGGCCGTAGTAGTTGCTGAAATCGATGCCGGGAGGCAACTCGCCGGTATAGAAACCGTCCCCCGCCCGTTGGCCGCCCGGGGTGCGGCCACGATCGTCCAGTTCGGCTGGATCCCCGGTAAAGCCCTCGCGGTCGAGCGGTATGCCCTGGTCCGGGACGTTGTTCTGGCGCGTGTGCAGATAGTCCACCTCGAGCAGCGTATCGCCCTGGAAACCCCAGGCGTAGGCGCCATAGAAACCGTGGCGGCGCTGGTCCACGATATCCCGACCCGGGACATCCTGGGAATGGGTCATGAAGTTGACCCGAAACGCGCTATTGGGATCGATGACCTTGTTGAAGTCGCCCGTGGCGCGGATGTACTCGTCCGTCCCCAGAGAGGTCTCGATGCGGTTACGGTCCTCCAGCAGTGGCCGCTTGGTGACGAAGTTGATCGTGCCGCCGGCCGAGCCCCGGCCGGAGAAGGCCGAGTTGGGGCCCTTTATGATCTCGATCTGATCGACGTAGAAGGGATCCCGGAAATAGTTGCCGAGGTCCCGCGCCCCGTTCACGTTGATGTCGTCGCGGGCGTTGAAGCCGCGGATCTTGAGCTGGTCGCCACCAGGCGGATTGCCCTCCCCGGCCTGCAGACTGATTCCGGATACATTACGCATCGCGTCCCGCATTTCGGTGACGTTCTGTTCCTCAAGCAGGTCCTGCGGCAGAACGGTAATGATGCGCGGCGTCTCCACCAGGTCCCGTGCATACTTGGGACTGCTCATCCGCTCGGCCCTGAAATCCACAATGATCGGATCCAGCATCGGTGCGCCTGCGGTTTCGCCCGGAGAGGCTCCGGTCTGGGCGTGTGCCGCGCCCGCTCCGAGCATGCCCGATATCACCAGACTCAATGCGCTTCGGCGCGGAAAGAAGGCCGCTCGAGCACCGGGTGCCCCGGAGGCCGGCAACGCTCGCACTGGGTTCAGCGGGTGTGGTGAGACTGTCTCAGATGCGCAGGCAGGATCGGAGACGGTCCCAAGCGGGCGATTGCGATCGCCCCCCAGCTCTTGTGGTTCGATTTGCTCAGTCTTCATTGCAGGCTCCCTTCTGGGTCAGTTGTCAACATGAGCTGGCTGGCTGACGACCCATAAAGGGGCTTGCTGGCTGGCTGAGGATCCGGAGTGGGCACCGAGCGATGCGGCCGATACGCGGTTGCGCTGCGGTCCACTGTTCGTGGCCCCATCCGGTCGGATTGGACGGTCTACTTGGTCAGGATGAGCTTGTTCCGGCTGGTCTGGCGCAGCACGTACCACTCGCCGTCGTGCTCGATACGCAGCTGTCGGGCGGGTCCGAGCAATACGTCGCTGCGGGTGGTCGGGATCGTCTGGCCGCTGCCCCCTGCATGCGGAGACGGCCCACGATCGGCCACGGGTACCCGGCCGGCGTTGTCGGAGTCGGTAGCCATCAGTTCACCTCCGGTTGCGAAACGAAGCCGAGCCGTGCGACACCGGCCCGGCGGGCATCGGCCATCACCCGCGCCAGCATCTCGTAGCGAGTATCCCGGTCGGCGCGCAGATACACCGCCAGTTCGGGGTTGGCGGCCACCGCATCCTGCAGGCGGCCGAACAGAGCCGCCTCATCGATCGGGGCATTGTCCCAGTACAGCCGCCCGGCGGCGTCCAGTGCAAGGGTCACGCTGTCGACCGTCTGTTCGCTCGGCGTGCTGCTCGCCCGCGGCAGTTCCAGTTGCACCGAATGCGTGATCGCCGGCGCGGTGACGATGAAGATCACCAGCAGCACCAGCATCACGTCGACCAGCGGGATCACGTTCATCTCCGACATCGGCTCGTTGGTGTCGCCCAGGCGCCCGAAGGACATGGTCAGGCCCCCTCCGCGGCGGGCCGCGTGTCACTGGCCGGCAACGGGGCCGCATCGGTCTGCCGCCCCGCCGCGCCCGGTGCGTGGTCGGAATGCATCAGGTAGGCGTGCAGGTCGTGCGCAAAGGCCTCGAAGTCCTGCTGCATCAACCGGTTGAAGCGGTTGAAGACGTTGTAGAAGGCGACCGCCGGGATGGCCGCGGCGAGGCCTGCGGCGGTGGCGACGAGTGCTTCCCCCAGCGGTCCGGCGACCAGGTCCATCGACACGCTTTCCAGAATCGACAGCTCGATCAGCGCGTTGTGGATCCCCCAGACCGTACCGAATAGGCCGATGAACGGGGCCAGGCTGCCCACTGACGCGAGCAGCGTCTGGCCGGCCTGCATGCGCAGCTGCTGCCGATCCATCGACTGGCGGATCATCCGGATCATGTGGTCGTCCAGGCGCTGTTCGCCCTTGGGGCTCAGGTCGTGTCGACCGGGATAGGTCTCGGCCGCGTGCCAGCCATCCCGGGCCATCTCGGCCAGCGGACCGCGCCCGCTGGAGACCGCCTCACGCAGCGCCCGCGGGCTCGCGGCATTCCAGAAGCCTTGCAGGAACCGCCGGTTCGCACGCCGGGTCTCGACCAGGCTGATGCCCTTGGTCGCGGCGATCGCCCAGGTCGCGACTGAGAGCACCAGCAGGGTGACGAAGACCCCGATCAGCACGGGATCGCCGTGGTAGAAGACGTACAGGATGTTCGGGTCGTTCATCTCGTGCTCTCACCGAATTGTCGTCGTCATTGCAGCCGGAACTCCATCGGCACCAGCACCGAGGCCGCGACCGGCCGGTTGCCCCGGCGGGCCGGCTCGAAGTGCCACCCGGAGACGGCCTCTAGTGCCGCATCGTCGAGGCGCTCGTGGCCGCTGCTGCGTTCCACCCGCCAGTTGACCGGGCGTCCGTCAGCGGCGACCGACACCCACAGCACCACGGTGCCCTCCTCCCTGCGCCGCTGCGAGATCCGAGGGTATTCGGGCGGCGGATTGTTCAGATAGGCCGCCCCGAAACCCGGTTCCTCGAAGGGATCGCCGTCGCCCTCCTCCAGCGCTCCCGGAACCGGTACCTCGTCCACCCGTGGCCCGGCCGGCGAGGTCTCCTCGCGTTCGGCCGCACTCGCGGCCGGCGCCGGCGGATCCGGCCGCGCCTTGGGGCGGGGTTCCGGTTGTGGCTCTGGCTCTGGCTCTGGCTCAGGCTCTGGCTCTGGCTCTGGCTCAGGCTCTGGCTCAGGCTCTGGCTCAGGCTCTGGCTCAGGCTCTGGCTCAGGCTCTGGCTCAGGCTCTGGCTCAGGCTCTG
>JAGTVE010000231.1 GCA_018224485.1 Thioalkalivibrio sp.
CGGCACGGCGTGCCGGCCCCGGATCTCTGGATCACCTCGGTCGGCGCCGAGATCTATTACGGTGCGGAGGCCACGCCGGACAAGGGCTGGGAACGGCACATCAGTCACCGCTGGAGGCCCGAGCGGCTGCTCGATCTGCTGGTGGACCAGCCGGGTCTGTCCCTGCAGCCGGAGGCGGACCAGCGCCAGTTCAAGATCAGCTTCTTCGTGGACCCGGAGAAGTTCGAGGGTGTGGCCGCGATCGAGCGCCTGCTTTACCAGGCGGATCTGAACGCCCGGGTGATCCATTCGGGCGACATGTTCCTCGACGTGCTGCCGGTGCGCGCGTCCAAGGGTCTCGCGGTGCGTTACGTCGCCCACAAGTGGGGCATCCCGTTGGAGCAGGTGTTGGTCGCCGGTGGTTCCGGAAACGACGAGGACATGCTGCGCGGCCGTCTGCTCGGCGTGGTGGTCGGCAATCACCACCCGGAGCTGGACAAGCTGCGCGGCTTCGAGCGTATCTACTTCGCCGAGGCGACGCACGCGCGCGGCATCCTGGAGGCGGTCGAGCACTTCGACCTGCTGAACCGCTGCGACGTGCCGGCGAAGGCGGCCAATGGTGCGGCGGCATGATGTCGCCTATCAGGGCCAGGGCAGCAGCAGTGCGACGCCCGTCAGGATGGTGACGGCCTCGAAGGTCCGCTTCACCAGCAGGTTGCCATAGCGGTGGGCCATCGAGGCGCCAAAATAGCCTCCGAGAAGACTTCCAATCAGCAGGGCCGGCAGCCATTCCCAGCGCACTTCACCGAGGGTGCCGAGCACCAGCGCACCGGCGCCGTTCCAGAACAGGCCGACCAGCACCAGCGTGTAGGCGACGGCCTGCGTGTAGGAGAGCCCGTACCAGCGGACCAGCCACAGGGTGACCATCAGCCCGGTGCCGGAGGTCAGCGAACCGTTCAGCACGCCGATCACCAGCAGGCCGAGGGCCCCGGTCAGCGCGTGCGCCGCGCCGCCGGCGACCGCCACCGCCTGCCGCCCGAGCTGCGGCCGACGCCAGGAGTACCAGCCGAGCCCGATGGTCAGCAGCCCGAGCGCGATCTCGCCGGCCCGTGGGGGGATCTCGAGGACGAGCATCGCTCCGAGCACCACGCCGGGCAGGCCCGTGGCCAGGATCAGAATCAGCCGTTGAGACTCGAAGGTGCTGTGCTTAAAGTGTCGCAGACTCGCGCCGATACCCAGTGCGACAGAGGCGATCTTGTGCGTGGCCAGGGCGACCGGAAAAGGGAGTCCGAGAATGATCAGGGCCGGGAGCTGCAGCAGCCCGGCACCGCCACCGGCAAGTGCTGACAGGCCGTTGGCCAGCAGTGCGATCAGGACCAGACCGAGGTGTTCAAGGGGGGACATGAAGCAGACGATACGCATGTTGGCGTTACTGTTGCCATTGGCCGCCCTCCTGTTTCCCCCGGCCGATGCGCGCATCTACCGCTGGACGGATGATGCCGGCGTGGTCCACTACTCGACGACCCCGCCACCCTCGGCTGCCGACCGGGAGTTGCGGATCCTCGACAACGAAGGCCGCCAGCGGCATGTCCGCCCGGCGCCGCCCACCGCGGAGGAACGCGAACGCGCGGCGAAGAAGCGGGAAGAGGAGCAGCGCGAGGCGGAGCAGCGGGAACGCGAACAGGCGCAGCGCCAGGCCGAGGCCGCCGCGCGGGAGCAGCGGTCGCGGCAGCTGCGTGCCGCCTACGCCAGTGTCGACGAGATCCGGCGACAGCGTGACCGCCGGGTCGAAATGGTGGAGACCACGCTGATGCTCAGTGAGCGGCAGGAGGCGACGCTGCAGAGCGAGCTCGAGCGCATTGCCGCACAGATGCGGAGTTCGCAGGTCGATGAACCCACCATGGCACGCTACCGCGAGGAGTTCGCCGATCTAGAGTCGCGGATCCACCGCGAATGGGCCTTCCAGCGACGCCAGCGCGAGATGCTTGCCGAGATCACCTCCTCCGCCGAGCAGGACATGCGGGACTTCGAAAGGCTGATGAACGGCGCGTCGCACTGACCGGGGGTCATGATTTCCCCCCCCGGTCTGGGGAACCCATCGGCCGGCAGGGGATTGTGGACCGGGGCAGGTGGATTCGGCCGAGGGTATCGCGGCTGGAAGCCGCTCCCACGCGGGTTCGGCTGAGGGTGTCGCGGCTGGAGGCCGCTCCTATGCGGGTATGTGGGAGCGGCCTCTGGCCGCGATCGGCCGCGGCCTGCCCGAAGGCCGCAGGGCCATCACCGTCAGCGGCTGATCAGGGTGCCGACGCCCTGGCTGGTCAGCAGTTCCAGCAGCACCGCGTGCTCGACGCGGCCGTCCACGATGTGCGTCGCGGTCACGCCGCTGCGCACCGCGTCCAGCGCACACTGTATCTTCGGGATCATGCCTCCGTGGATCACGCCGTTGCGGATCATCTGATCGACCTCCGAGGCGGTCAGTCGCGGGATCAGCCGCCCCTCTGCATCGAGCACGCCTGGAGTGTTCGTCAGCAGGAAGAGCTTCTCCGCATCCAGCACCACCGCGAGCTTTTCCGCGGCGGTGTCGGCGTTGATGTTGTAGGCGTTGCCCTCGCGGTCGAAGCCGATCGGCGCAATCACGGGGATGAAGGCGCTGCGGTCGAGGTTGTGCACGATCGCCGGGTCCACGCTCTCGATCTCGCCGACCAGTCCGAGGTCCACCGCCGTCATGCCGTCGGGGCCGCTGACCTCCCGCAGGGGCCGGGCGCGGATCATCTGTCCGTCTTTTCCGGTCAGGCCCACCGCCTTGCCGCCGAAGTGGTTGATCAGCGCGACGATCTCCTGGTTCACGAGCCCGCCGAGGACCATCTGCACCACTTCCATGGTTTCGCGGTCGGTCACGCGCAGACCATGCACGAACTCGGAGACCTTGCCCAGGCGCTGGAGCAGCTGACCGATCTGCGGTCCGCCGCCGTGCACCACGACGGGGTTCACGCCGACCTGTTTCAGCAGCACCACGTCGCGGGCGAAACCGGCCTTCAGGTGCGCCTCGGTCATCGCGTTGCCGCCATACTTGACCACGATGGTCTTGCCGGCGAAGCGCTGGATGTACGGCAGCGCCTCGATCAGCACGTGGGCGACGGATTGTGCGGAGTTCATGTCCATCGGAGGTCCGGGAATCGCGGGTCAGGGGCGCATTCTAGCGCGAGCGGGTGACTCAGCGGCGGCCCGAGGAGCCGAAGCCGTCACTGCCGCGGTGGCTCTCGGTGAAGTCGTCGACGACGATGAACCGTGCCTGCAGTACCGGCACGATCACCAGCTGGGCGATGCGCTCGCCGACGGTGATCCCGAACGGCTGATCGCCCCGGTTCCAGCAGGAGACCATCAACGGACCCTGGTAGTCGGAGTCGATCAGCCCGACCAGGTTGCCCAGCACGA